>JAJYDP010000619.1:1849-3713 GCA_021777365.1 Chloroflexota bacterium
CTCATCGTCGACGATCACCCGGTCGTTCGGGCCGGGCTGCACGGGATGTTCGACTCGGACCCCGGGTTCGCGGTGCTGGGCGAGGCGGCCAGCGGTGAGGCGGCCATCGACGCGGTCCGGGAGGCATGCCCGGACATCGTCCTCATGGACCTGCAGATGCCGGGCATCGGCGGGGTGGAGGCGATCCGGCGCATCCGCGCAATGCCTGCGCCGCCTCCCGTGCTCGTCCTGACGACGTACGACACCGACGCGCAGATCCTGTCGGCGATCGAGGCGGGTGCGGCCGGCTACCTCCTGAAGGACACGCCGCGCGACGCCCTGTTCGACGCGGTGCGGAGCGTGGTCGCCGGCGGCTCGCCGCTCGCGCCGACGGTGGCCGCGCGCCTGCTGCAGCGGCTCCCGCAGGCGGGCGGACGGCGCGGTGCCGAGCCGCTCACGAGTCGAGAGCTCGACGTGCTCCGCCTGGTGGGGCGCGGCGCATCGAACCGGGAGATCGCGCGCGACCTGCGTATCGGCGAGGCCACCGTGAAGTCGCACCTCCTCCACGTGTTCGAGAAGCTGGGCGTGGCCGACCGCACCTCGGCCGTGACGACCGCCATCGAGCGGGGACTGATCGAGCTGCCACGGTCGCGGTGACCGCGCGCCGGGCGGCGCCCTGCCAGGCTGTCCAGCGCGGATTCCGCCGTCCCGCCACGCCACACCCCGACGACCGGCGGACCTGCGTCACTCGGGTTGCGTGGCGGTCGATCCACGGTCCCGTCGGTGGCGCGCCCTCCACCGGGCCATGAGCCGCGCCCGGCGGAGAGCCGGTGCGGGATCGACGGGCAGAGGCCAGAGCACTGCGAGTGCCGCGAGCAGCGCCCCGGCGCGACGCAGGATCCTCTTCAGCCGCATGGTTTCACCTCAAATGCCGGCCAGGCTGCGGTCGCGCTGGCTGGCGACGGGCGCCTCCGGCGGGCGATCGCACCGGCTCCGATGTGGGCGTGCTCAGACCGGCTGTGCGACCTTCGCCTCGATGGGGGCCGGCTCGAGCTGCGCGGTGGCGGGGTCGAACCGGCGCACCTCGTGGATGGCCGTGTACGGGATCTCGTACTGCTTGAAGATCCCGACGAGGGCCTCCATGGTGGGGGCGACCCAGTGACAGTAGGTCGTGTTGTCCGCGAAGCCGCAGTATGTGCTGATCCAGGTGACGTCCTGCGGAACCGGCGCCTTCGCCAGTGGCTGCAGCTGTTCCTCGGTGAACGCCGCCGGGTGCACGGCGATGTAGCGCGGCACGGGAACCTCCTGGCCCTGAGGGCCACTGCATCCCGGGTCGGTCTCGCCAGTGGCTCGGCGCGGTCGAGGCGGCCTGGGCACGGGCCGCGCGTCAACACCCCCCGCGTGCGGCTATAGCCTTCGCCCCGGCCGCCACAACACAAGGGCCGAACGCCCCGAACATCAAGCGGTCCGGCGCAGCGGCGGGGACAAACCGAGGTGGCCGCGGGGTGACCGTCGTGTATCGGCCCGCCGGCAGGACCCGGCGCGCCGGCGTCAGACGGCGCTGGCCACCGGCGCCGCGACGTACCGCGGATAGGTCGGGTACCACATGGCCTGGTCGACCACGCGCTCGATCTGCTCGTCGTGGATGCCGCGCCCCACCCCGCAGTCACGCGCCTGGCACACCACCCGAACGGCGATGGCCCGGGTCACCTCCCGCAGCTCGGAGACCGGTGGGTAGATCGAGCCGGCGGCGAGCCGTTCGGGCGTCACCATCTCGGCCAGGGTATGAGCGGCGACGAGGAACATCTCGTCGGTCACCTCGCGCGCGTCGGCGACGATCGCTCCCAGCCCCACGCCGGGGAAGACGAACACGTTGTTGGCCTGC
>JAJYDP010000620.1 GCA_021777365.1 Chloroflexota bacterium
CCGCGAGGCCCGCCTGCGGCGCCGGGAGCACCTGTGCCAGGATCTCGCCCGCGTCCCGCCGGCGGCGCTCCAGCCACGCCGCCGGCCCCGGCGGGGCCGGCATGCGCTCGACGTGGCGGGCCGTGAGCGTGCCCGCGATTCCCGCTCGCCGGAGGTAGTCGCCGAAGCCCGGTCCGTCCGGCGGCGGTTGGACCGTGCCGTCCACCGAGATGCGGTCCCCGGGCACGATCTCCGGGTACCGCGGGAGCCGCGCGTACAGGCGCAGGCCGGATCTCGCCGCGGCCTCCACCGCGACCACCGCCCGCTGCACCCCGTCGGAGGGCGTCGATACCGACACGACCTCAACCCGGGTCGCCTGCAGGGATGCCGGCAGCGGGGTTACCGGCGCCGGCGTGGCAGCCACCGAGCCCAGCACGAGCCTGAGGGAGACCAGGGCCGCGCCGCTGGCCACGGCGACGGCGGAGGGCGAGGCGCGCGCGATCCCCGCTGTCGCCCCGAGACACGCGGCGGTGAGCGCCACGAGCGCGGCGGCCGGTCCGGTGGATGGCGCGATCGGTTCGGTGCCGCCCGGCAGCGTGCCGGCGGTGCTCGCCAGCAGGGCGACCAGCAGCGCTCCGACGGCGATCCACGCGGGGCGTGGCATCATCCGCCGCCGACGGTCACGAGCCCCCGGATCTTCGCCAGCACGGACGCCGAGACGACCTTCCGCGCCACGAGCTCGTCCACCGTCTGAAACGGACGCTCCTCGCGGGCCGCGATGATCTTGGCGGCGGTCACGGGACCGACGCCGGGGAGGGTGTCGAGCTCGGTCGCCGAGGCGCGGTTCAGGTCGATCCGCCCGCTTCCGCCGCCGCCCCCGCCGGTGGCCGTCGACCCGGGCGCCGCTGGCTTCGAGGCGCCGCGCTCGGGCACCGTCAGCTTCGCGCCATCGTGGAGGACCTCGGCCAGGTTCAGACTCGCGGCGGCCGCGGCTGCATCCACGCGCGGCCCATACCCGCCTGCCGCGCGGATCGCGTCCGCCACCCGGCTGCCCGGCGGCAGCGCGTACAGGCCAGGGCGGGACACCGCGCCGGCCACGTCGACCATCCACGCGTCGGCGGTCGCCGTCCGGTCGCCGCGATCGATCGGGCCCGATGCGGCCGGGTCCGAGCCCCCCATCGAGGGGTCGCCGCCGGCGGCGGTGACGCCGCCAGACGGCGCGGACACGAGCAGTGCCGCCGCCGAGAGCGAGAGCACGGCCGTCAGCGCCGCGAGCCCGAACAGGCGCCGGCGCGTGACCGGATCGGGCGCCTGCGGCGGTGGTTCGGCGGGGGTCGCGTCCACGGAACGCCAGGCCTCGGGCAGCTGGTCCACCGGCACCTCCTCTCGGGCGGGGCATGCGGCGGTCAGTGCAACGGCGGCGGTCCGGATGCACGCGTGGCGGTCCGGGCGGGGCATGCGGTGGCTTCGATCGCGCGCCCCTTGAGCGGGTGGGCTCTCGCACGTCCGCGAGGGTTCCCGGCAGGCCGCGCCGGGGACCGTCAGATGGCCTGGTCATCGCGCACTCGGGCGGGCCGCCGCGATCCACGCGATCGGCGCCATCGACGCGATGCCGTCCTGGACTCACGACGTCCGCCGAGGCCCGGGGCACTTCGGATCTCGGCGGACGGTGGCGACACTATACCGTTGGGATATTACCCGTCACTTACCTGTGGATCGCCAGCGCGGCCCGCGCCCCACCGCGGCCCGCGCCCCACCGCGGACCTACCCTCGTTCGAGGAGCGGCTTGACGTCGGTCACCAGCCGTGTCATCGATTCCTCGTCGTACACGGACGGGAACCCGGCGATGAGGTGCCGGTAGCCGAGATCGACGTACGCGGCGAGACGCTCGGCCACGTCCTCGGGGGTGCCGACGGGCTGGTCGGTCCACGGCCGCGCCACCCGGTTGCGCTGGAATGCCTCGCGGAACACGCGTTCGGCCTCGGCACGGTCGTCGCGGATGATCACCACGCCGGCGCCGGTGGTGCGCTCGATCTCGCTCGGATCGCGCCCCACCGCCGCGCAATGCTCGAGCAGGATCGCCTCTTTGCGCCGCACCTCCTCGATGCCCCCGCCCACGTTGTTCATGTCCGCGTACTGGGCCACCAGCCGCAGCGTCACCTGCTCGCCGCCGCCGCCCACGCAGATGGGGAGGTGCGGCTGGATCGGCAGCGGATCGTTGCGGACGTGCGAGGCGCGGTAGCGCGACCCGTCCGGCGCGGAGGGCTCGGTCCCGTCGAGCATGCCGCGCATGATCGGGAGCGCCTGGCGCAGCCAGCGCAGCCGCTCGGGCGCTCCCGATCCGAACTCGAAGCCGAAGTCGTGGGCCTCGTCCTCGAACCAGGCGGCGCCGATCCCCAGGATGGCGCGCCCGTTGCTGATGTGGTCGAGCGTGGTGGCCATCTTGGCCACGAGGGTCGGTTCACGGTACGGGTTCGCGCCGACCATCAGGCCGATCCGGACATGCTCGGTGCGCGCCGCCCAGGCCGTGATGGTCAGCCAGCCCTCGTAGTTCGGCCCGTGCGGGTCGCCGACGATGGGATACAGGTGATCCCACGTCCACAGTGAGGAATACCCCAGGCGGTCCGCCCGGATGCCGGCCTCCAGGAGCGACGGCCAGTCGGCGTACTGGTTCCAGCACAGGGCGCCAAGCTTCACTTCGTTCATGGTCACGAGTCTACGGTAGCCTCCCGGCGCTGGCCCGAGAGATGCTCCGGACGCGTGAACGACGAGCGACCGAACCTCGTGCCGGTCTCGCCCAGCATGGGCGGGCGGGGCCATCCGTTGCTCCCGCGGACCGTGGTGGTCGCGGCGGTCGTCGCGCTGGTGGCCTTCCTCGCCGGCCTCCAGTTGAGCCCGACCCGTGAGGTGGTGGTGCCCGCTCCGTCGCCATCGGGCGCCGCCCCGTCGGCATCGCCACCGGCCGCGCCTGCGACGCCTGCCCCGTCGGTTGCCCTGGTTACCGCGGCACCGCCGCTGCCGCTGGGCGTGTATCACCTCGCCCAGCCCGAGGCGACCGAGGTCGCCCTCGCCGCGCGGTTCTACGCCGCCTGCACCGCGGGCCAGCTCGCCACGGTCATGGCGCTGCTGTCGGCGGAGCCGCAGCCTCGACCCCTGCGACGACGACTGGCCGGCCCGCCTCGAGCGCATCCAGGCAATGCCGGCGACACCGCGGCGCATTCCTCGGCTGAGCAGCCGGACCGGTGCCGAAAGTCCCGCCACTGCGGGCCTTCGGTCCCTATGGTCGACGGGGTTCGAGAGACCATGGTTGCCCCATGGTGCCCTGGTGGCTCTCATGCTCCTGTCCCTGGCGGCGCGCTCGCCGCCAGGAGGAACGCGCGTGAGGGCTCAGGACCGCCCCTGAGCCTCACCGAGGACCCCTTCCGGCTCCCCCGTTGATCGCACGGGAGCCCCGTCCCTCCAGATAGGCGTCGGGCGAGCGCCGCACCCGTCGGCCGCGCCGTCCGCGCCCATGCCGCACGCCCTCTGGAGGTTCCTCCCATGCGCTCACCTCATCTGGCCGATCCAGGGTCGAGCGATCCGTTTCGCCCCGCTGCCCTGGCACCTCTGGCCGTTCCACGCGACAACGACCCCCGCGGACCGGTACCGCAGCCGCTCTCCGCTCTCGCGGGGCGGATCGCCGCCGCGGAGGCCGCGAGCTTCGGCAGGCTCCCCGACCGTGAGCTCGTGGCG
>JAJYDP010000621.1 GCA_021777365.1 Chloroflexota bacterium
CTACGGTGGCCGCTGGCTCTACGGGGAGCTGGTGCGCCTGGGCTACGACCCGGCCGGCGTCATCGTCACCGACCTCGACTCCGACTACCGCGTCCACCCCCGGTACTTCACGTACCTGGCGCACCGGTTCGCCACCGACCCCGAGCGCCACCACCGGCTCTACCAGCCGATCCCGATGTTCCACAACAACCTCTGGGAGGTGCCGCTGGCGGTGCGCCTGACGGCCGTCAGCGCGACCCACATCCAGATGTGGCGCGCCCTGACCCCGGAGCGCCTCATCAGCTTCAGCTCGTATGCCGTCAGCCTGCGCACGGTGCACGAGGTGGGCTACTGGGCGACCGACGCGATCCCGGAGGATTCGCGCTTCTACTGGAAGAGCTTCTTCCGGTACGCCGGGACGTTCCGCGCCGAGCCGTTGTTCATCCCGATCTTCGGGGACGCGGTGCGGGCTCGGACGTACCCGCGCACGCTCTACCAGCAGTACACCCAGATCCGGCGCTGGGCGTGGGGCGTGACGGACATCCCGTACTACATCCACCAGGCGCTCTCGCATCCCGAGATCCCGTTGCGCGTCCGCCTCCATCGCCTGGTCGACCTCTGGTCCGACCACATCAACTGGGCGATCGCGCCGTACGTGCTGCTGTTCGGGTCGAGCCTGCCGCTCCTCATCAGCGAGCAGACGATCATCCCGTGGGCCCACTCGGGCTTCTCCCAGACGACGCTGGGGCACAACCTGCCCGTCTACGCGGCGTGGATGCTCACGGCCGCGTTCTGCTGCCTCATGATCCTGATCTTCATCGAGGACCGGATCGCCCCGCCGCGCCCGGAATCCTGGGGGATCCTCCGCCGCGCGCTCGTCTACGTGCAGTGGCTGGCCGTGCCCGCCGTCGGCATGATCTTCAGCAACCTGCCCGCGCTCGACGCCCAGACGCGCCTGCTGACCGGCCGCCGGCTCGAGTACACGGTGACGGAGAAGGTCTGAGGTGCCCCCCGGCCGGCCCGGGGCTGCGCCGGGCCCTGGCTACCGACCCGGCCCGCCGGCCCGCGGCGCGTCGGGCGGGCGCGTGCGGGAGCCGTGCCCGATCGACGCGAGCCGCAGGATGACGAGGGGGACGGCCCAGGCAACGTCGCGCGGCGCCCCGCGAACCAGCCGCCACACCGTGCGCAGCCCCCTCGCCAGGTTGATCGCGGCCGGCGCGTGCGTGCCGGGCGCGGCCCGGCCGGCGAACGCCGGCGCGGCGCGCTCGGTGGCCAGGTGCTCGGCCATCTCCTCGCGGCGGCGATCGCGGCGCTCGGCCGGGACGAGCGCGGTGTAGATCCAGACCCAGCCGCGTACCAGCGTGCGCGAGACGTCGAGCCCGGCGGCCTCGAGGACGACCGCGAGCGCGAGCAGGAGCCAGGCCGTGGCGACGGCTTCGTTCATTCGTGCGTCAGGCCGGCACCGGCACGGGGACGAGCGCGAGCTCGGGCAGCGGCGCCGCCGCGATGCCCGCCGCCGTCAGCTGGTAGAGCCGGCGGCGCGGCCGCCCGGGGGCAGCCGGTTCGACCCACCAGCTCCGCAGGTAGCCGATCCGCTCGAGCCGGTCGAGTGCCCGGTAGAGGGTCCCGTACCCGATCGTCGGCACGCGGTCCGGGCCGCCCTCGAGTTCCTGCGCCAGCTGGTAGCCGTGGAACGCGACGATCCCGGACGTCATCAGGCGCCCGGCCACGGCCAGGATGCGGCCCTCGGTCGAAGACGGCCGGATCCGGTCGGCAGGGGACATGCGGTCACGATACGCCGGCGGGGCCGACCGGGAGTTGCGTCAGCCCCCGGGCGGGACCGTGTACTGCGGCGTCCCGGTTCCGGTCACGACGATCACGTTCGCCGTCACCGTGGGATCGGTCGCGGTCTGGATCGTGACGCCGAGGGCGGACTGCAGCACCTGCACGGTCTCCGGCATCTTCGCCTCGGCGCCGTTGTAGAAGGTCACCACGGTGCCGCTCCGGATCCCTCCCGGGGCCCGCCCGTTGTTCGCGGAGGGGATCGTCGTCTTCAGCCCGAGCGAGTTGAGGTAGGCCGCCACGTTCGTGGCCTGGCCGGCGATGCCGCTGCCGTTCTCCACCACGATGCTCGCGTTCTCGGCCGTGAGCTTCGCCCGGGACGCCGCGGTGGCGGGGTTCGACGCGAACGCCTGGGCGACCGCCTGCTGGATCGCGGGCACGATCGGGTGGAGCCAGTAGTTGATGGCGCACTCGGCGGCGGGGCACTGGACCGCGTACTGCGGCGGCGTGAACACGAGCGAGGTCATGTTCGTGGTGTTGGCCTTCTCGATCAGCGACACCAGCTGGGGGAGCTGGCTGCGCGGGAAGTCCGTGTGGATGGCGTTCTTGAGCGCGTTGGACAACGCGTCGAGCTTGTTCGGGTCGAGGAAGCTCAGCACGTCGGTCTGCTGCCGGATCGACGTGATCACCCGCTGTTGCCGCTGCGCCCGGTCGAAGTCCGACGTCGCATGCCTCGATCGCGCATACGCCAGCGCTTCCTCGCCGGTCATGTGCTGGATCCCCGGCGGGATGTAGAGCTTGATCGCGCCCCGCCCGTTGTCGGTCGGGTAGTCGAAGTCCGTGACCGGCAGCTGGACGTCGATGGTGACGCCGCCGAGCGTGTCGACGACCTGCCGGAAGCCCGAGAAGTTGACCTCGACGTAGTAGGGGATCTGGATGCCGAGCATGTACCCGATCGCGCCCTTCAGCGCGGTGACCCCGCGGTTCGCGTCGGTGCCCGGGAAGAGGTTGGGCTCGCCCTCGGCGGCCGTCCAGATGCTGTTGATCTTGTACGGGTAGACGCCGCCGTAGTAGGCGGCGGCCGGCCACGACGGCGGCAGGGGGATGTTCTCGAAGTCGCGCGGGACGCTGAACATCGAGACCTGGCCGCTCGTCGGGTCGATGCTGGCCACGATCATCGTGTCGGTGTTGAAGGTGCCCTGGTCGGGCCGCTGGTCGACGCCGACGAGGAGCACGTTCAGGCGGCCGCCGTTCCAGGCGACCGGGGTGGCCTGCGGCTGGACCGGCGCGGCGCTCGCGGCCACGGCGGCCGCGCTGCCGCCGGGCGTGGCAGTCGGCGTCACGGGATTCGCCGGCTGGTCGCTCGTCACCGCCATGATCGTGTCGTGGGCGATCCGGTCGTAGCGCGCGAGCGCCACGTGGGCCATGCCCATGACCAGCACGATGGCCGCCAGTCCGGCCGCCGAGGCTGCCGTGATGCCGATTCCCCCGCTCCCGCCCGCGCGTCCGGCGTGCCGGGCACAGCGGTACGCGTCGACGACCGCGGCCACGCGATACAGGAAGATCACGATGTCGATGGCGAGGATCGCATCGAGCACCGACGGATCGAAGATGCTGACCTTCAGCATGTCGCGCGTCGCGGCGCTCGCGAGGAGGCCGGCGAGCAGCGCAAGGCCGAGGAGCGGCAACGCCGCGAACGCGAGTGCCCGCGCGAAGCGCCGCGCGTAGAGGTGCCCGAGGCCGGGGAACAGGAGACTGAGGAAGGCCGCCGCGAACGGGGACGGATGCCCGCCCGGGCTGTCCGGTTTCACGGCGGGATCATAGCGGCTGCGCCGGGACGGGGTCGCGCCGCGGTGTGTGCCGCGATGCGGGCGGCATGTGCCGGCATCGCGCGGAGGCCGCCGCCAGGGCGTGGTGCCCGGGCCCGTGGGCGTGA
>JAJYDP010000622.1 GCA_021777365.1 Chloroflexota bacterium
CGCGATGCCGCCGATCGCCAGCACGGCCGCCAGCCCGCCAGCCCAGGCGACGGTCGGGATCACCACCGCCCAGCCTCTCGCCGAGGCGAAGATCGCCGTGGCCAGCGCTCCCGAAGCGACCCCGACGCCGCCGCCAAGGAGCGCGAGCAGCATTGCCTCGGCCAGGAACTGGAGACGGATCTGGCCCCGCCGCGCGCCCAGCGCCCGCCGGAGGCCGATCTCCGAGCGGCGCTCGAGGACCGAGATGAACATGATGTTCGCCACGCCGATCCCGCCGACCAGCAGCGAGATCGCGCCGAGCCCGAGGAACAGGACGTTCAGCGCGCTCTGCGCCGCGACGCGCGCCGTGAGCGCGGCGGATGGCTGGCTGACGTTCACCTCGTTGGGGGCCTCCGGGTTGGCGGTCGCGCCCAAAAGCGACTGCACGGCGACGACCGCGTCGGGCTGCGTCCGAACGTAGATCGTCGTGGGGTGGCCGTCGAAACCCAGGTACTGCACGGCGGCGGGGAACCCGACCAGGACGGAGTTGTCGATCTCGGGTGCGAGGATCGCGGGCTCCAGGATCCCGACGACGTAGAACCACGCGGTGCCCTGCGAGGTGTCGACGTAGATCCGCTCGCCCGGGAAGACGAGGTCGACCCCCAGTCGCTGCGCGGTGGCGGCGCCCAGCACGGCCACGGGCTGGGATTCCGTGGCCGCATCGAGGTACCTCCCCTGTGCGACAGTCGTCCCAACCGCGGGGAGAAGCTCCAGGCTGGCCGCCAGGACCGAAATGCCGTTGGTGTTCACGCTGGGGATCAGCGGAGTGCGATACACCGCGGCACCGGTGCTGCCCGTCTCCTGGACCGCCGTGACGCCACCGACCCGGGAGATCATGGCCGGCGCGGCAGTGGGCAGCTCCGCCGCCTCGGCGCGGAGCGAGCGCGGGCTCGACCGCCACGAGCCGGTCGATCTGGCCGGCATCGCCGCCGAGGCGCTCCTCGCCCGTCGCCGGGAGGCCGAGCAGCGCGGGTTGCGCGTGGAGGCGCACCTTCAGGCCGCGCCGGCCTCGGGCGACCCGCGGCTCGTCGAGCGGCTGGCGGCGAACCTCCTGGACAACGCGCTGCAACACAACGTGGAAGGCGGCCTGGTCTCGGTGCACACCGGGACGAGTGGGGATCGCGCCGTCATCTCGGTCGCCAACAGCGGGCCGGCCGTGCCGCCGGACGAGGTCGATCGGCTGTTCGAGCCGTTCCAGCGCCCGGGCGCGGCGCGAACCGACCAGGGCGAGGGGTCCGGGCTCGGGCTGTCGATCGTGCGCGCGATCGCGCTCGCCCACGGCGCCGACGTTGACGCTCGTGCGCTCCCCGAGGGTGGCCTGGAGGTCGAGGTGCGCTTCCCACTGGCGCCCGATCGGGACGCCGACCAGGCAGCCGACCATACCGCCTGATCCACGCGCAACCGTGGCGTAGCATCGACCACGACGGTCCGGTGTCCGCCCGAGGCGCCGGGCAGCGTCGCGTGCAGGGGGGACCGACCATGGCGCACGGGGAGTACACGCACATCGAGATTCCGGCCGACGACCTGGACCGGGCCCGCCGCTTCTACAACGGGGTGTTCGGGTGGGACATCGGCACGATGGGGGGCTCCGGGGAGTACCTCGTCTACCGCACCACCGGCGAGCACCCGGTGGGCGGCGGGATCGGCCGGCGCAACGTCAACGTCGCCGCGACCATCGTGAACTACGTGGAGGTCGACTCGATCGAGGCGGCGCTGGACAGGGTCCGTGAGCTGGGCGGGAGCGTGAGCGGAACCAGGACCGAGGTTCCCGGGATGGGCTGGTGGATCGCCGTCACCGACAGCGAGGGGAACCCGTTCGCTCTGTTCGAGCCGGCACCGCGCTGATGGTCCTCGAGCCGCCACCGCGCTCGTGATCCCGCACCAGCTGTTCGAGTGAGGCGACCGCGTCGGCCTCTGCGTCTTCCTCGCCGGCGACGAACGTCCGGACCCGGGCCGGGCCCACGTCCATGCCTCGCAGGCGCAGCAGCTGCTTGAGGCGGTCGACAGAGCCGGCACGGGTGAGAAGGACCAGCCGGTCGATGGCGTCCCGGTTCGTCGCCGTCCGCTCGCCGCGACGGAAGGCCTCGAATAGCGTCACGACCACGTCGGGTAGGGCCGCGGCGTTGCCCGACACGATCCCCCGGCCGCCGGCGCCCGCGAACCGCTCCATCAGCCCGTCGTTCCCGGAGGCCACCAGCACCTCGGGCGGCAGGGCCAGGTACGGCTCGATCTCCTCCCACGTGCCGACACTCAGCTTGACGCCGCAGACGTTGGGTTCCTCCAGCAGCGCGGTGAACACCGAGGGCGGCACCCGGTTCGCCGACGCCTCCGGGTAGTTGTAGAAGAAGAAGGGGAGCTCCGGAACGGTCCGGGCGAGGGTCCGCAGGTGGAGCTCGATCGCGCCGGGACCGGTCCGGTGCAGGTAGGGCGTGATCGCCGCCACCGCGTCGGCCCCCGCCGTCGCAGCGGCCTCGGCCAGCCTGCGGGCGCTGCGCAGGTCGACGTGGCCGACGTGCACGATCACCGGGACACGGTGCGCCGCGGCCGCCAGGAACGCGGACGCGACCGCCGCGCGCTCCTCGACGTCCATGGCGACGAACTCGCCCGTGGTGCCGCCGATCATCAGCGCTGTCACGCCCCTCACCAGCAGGAACTCGACGTAGGCGGGGATCCGGTCCAGGTCGAGGCTCCCGTCGTCGTGGAACGGCGTGGAGGCCGCGGCGATGACGCCCTCGAAGCGCGCCGGCCAGGCGGCCTTCCGGTCGAAGGTCATGCCGCGCCTCGGGCGGCTGTCGGGTCCGCCGGGTGGGCGGCCTGCCGCTCCGACGCCCGGATCGACTCGAGCAGCGCACGTGGGACGGTGTTGAGGAAGTGGGAGTCGCTCAGCAGCGCCAGCATCCGGAACCCAGCAGATCGCCAGCGCACGGTCAGCTCGAGGTCACCGCTGTAGATGCCCGGCACCACCCCGTGACGCCGGCACGCCTCGAGCACCCGCATGATCCGCGCCACGTGGTCCGGCGCGTCCGTCCACAGCGACGGCGGATAGCCCGCGGCGAGCGAGAGGTCGCCGGGTCCGATGAACAGCCCGTCCACGCCGGGCACGGCGGCGATCTCGTCGACCCGCTCGACCCCTTCGAGCGTCTCGATCATCGGGACGCAGCGCGCGATGCGGTCGCCCATGGCCGCGTCGTAGCCCGGGTTGAGGTACTGCACGCGGCTGGGGCCCATGCTGCGGGTGCCCCGCGGCGGATACCGGCAGGCCCCGGCGGCCGTGGCGGCCTGCTCGGGCGTGCTCACCATCGGGACGATGACGCCCACCGCCCCCGCGTCGAGCACCTTCCCGATGAGCCCGGGGTCGGTCCAGGGCACGCGCACGAAGGCCGGCGTGCCGGTCAGGGTGAGGACCTGCAGCATCGCGAGCAGGCTGTCGGTGCCCATCGGCCCGTGCTGGGCGTCGATGCACACCCAGTCGAACCCGGTGTGCCCCAGGATCTCCGCCGACATCGGCGAGGGGAGCTGCGCCCAGCCCCCGTACATCGGGCGGTCCGAGGACCACAGGTCGAGGAAGTCCTCGGGGGCGCGGCGTTCGAGCCAGCTCACGTGATCAGTCTCCCCTGAAGCCGAGCAGGTGTGGGAGGAAGAGCGAGATCTGCGGAA
>JAJYDP010000623.1 GCA_021777365.1 Chloroflexota bacterium
GCCGAACGGCCCACGGTGCCCGCCACTGGACGCCCTTGCATGGGCAGCGGGCGAGGAGAGTGCCGATGGCCTTGCCGATCGAAGAGCTCCCGGTCCGGGATCTCCCCAGGCGCCTGCGCGAGCCGCAGCGCGGGGGAGCTGCCGAACACTTCGGCCCCACGGACCCGCACCTCGACCTCGCGCGCCTGCCGCTGCTGCGCCGGGCGCTCCAGAGCCGTCGCTTTCAGTTCCTGCTGATCCTCCCGAACCAGCTGATCTTCTGGCTCGTGATCGTGACCGGGCTGTTCGGGGCGCTGCTGCCCACGCACAACTTCTCGACCGTGATCACCTGGTACATCTGGTTCTGCGCCGTCTTTCTCCTGATGGCGGGGGTCGGCCGGGGCTGGTGCGCGATGTGCCCCTTCGGCGGACTGGCGGAATGGGTCCAGCGGCGCACGCTCTGGACGCGCCATCCCGGCTCGATCGGGCTCGGCCGGCGCTGGCCCCGCGCCCTGGCTCGCTTCGGGATCCTCCCCTCGGTGGCGATGTTCCTCGCGCTCACCTGGTTCGAGGAGTTCCTCAACATCGCGGGACCAGGAGACCCCCGCTTCACCAGCTTCCTCGTGCTCACCGTGATCGGGTTGGCCCTGGTCACGTTCCTGGTGTTCGAGCGGCGCACGTTCTGTCGCTACCTCTGTCCCCTCACCGCGCTGATCGGGACGGTCGGGGCGACGGGCATGGTCGCCGGGATGCGAACCCGCGACCGCGAGCGCTGCCTGACCTGTCCCACCAAGGACTGCCTGCGGGGCAGTGAGCGCGGCTACCCGTGTCCCTGGTATGAGTGGCCCGGCAGTGCGACGTCGAACCTGATGTGCGGCCTCTGCACCGAGTGCCTGAAGAACTGCCCCTACGACAACGTCGGGCTGTTCGTGCAGCCCCCGTTGACGTCGGTGATCGCCCCGGTCCGGCGGCGCACCGACATCGCCTGGGCGGTCGCGCTGCTCTTTGGGCTGGTCCTCTTCCAGCAGGTGAACGCGCTGCCGGCCTACGCGGCGCTGGATGGCTGGCTCAATGGCGTCACGCACTTCCCGGGCTATCCCAACCCGATCGATTTCGGGGGCATCGTGGCGGCGGTGGTCCTGCTGATCGCGGCCGTCGGGTGGGGCCTGCGCCGGGTCTTTGCCGCCCCAGGCGGCAACCCCGACGCCGGCGGCGCGTGGCGCCGTGGCGCCTTCAGTCCCTGGTTCACGGCGCTCGGCTACGGCCTGATCCCGCTAATGGGCGCGGACTACCTCGCCCGCCAGCTGCCCCGCTTCCTGCTCCATGCGCCGCGCATCGTGGCCGCGATCAGTGACCCGTTCGCGCGCGGCTGGAACCTCTTCGGCACGGCGCACTCCTCGCTCTATGGCGCCCACCTGGCGTCCGGCTGGGGCCTTGTGGCGGGCCAGCTCCTGGTGACCGGGCTGGGCACCCTCGCCGCCGCCTACGCCACCTGGCGCATCGCGGGTCGCGATCTTGCCCCGCTCACCGCGCGCGCCGCGGGCCTGCGGGTGACGAGCACGCTCCTGGTGGTGGCCTGCGGCGTGGGCGTCGGGGCGCTCTATGTGGCCATGGGCGGCGCGCAATGACGGGGACCGCGGGGCGGCACCGACGACGGGCGCCCGGATCGTGAGCACCGCGCCGCTGCCGCTCGCGCCGATTCGCCCCGCAAGCGCCGCCGGACATGCCCGCGTGCGGATCGACCGCGAGCGGTGCGTCGGCTGCCAGGAGTGCGTCATCCGCTGCCCGACGGGCGCGCTCCGGCTCGATCCCGGGAGCTGGATCGCGCAGGCAGAGCCGCGCCAGTGCGTGGGCTGCCGGCAGTGCCAGCGGGTCTGCCCCTACTTCGCGATCGAGATCGGGGGACCGCTGGTCGTCGCGCCGCGACAGGAGCCCCCCGTGCTGCGCGTGGCGCCGCTGGAGGGCGACACGCGCGAGCTCCGACGCGGGTTCGCCGGGTGGCCCGAGGCGCTGCGCGAGGCCGAGCGATGCCTCCTCTGCCCCGATCCCACCTGCGTCGAGGGGTGTCCGGCGCACAACGACATCCCGGGCTTCATCGCCGCCCTGCGGGAGCGTGATCTGGCCGGCGCCCGGGCAGTCCTCCGCCAGACCAGCGTCCTGCCCGACGTCTGCAGCCGGGTGTGCGATCAGCGCGCGCAGTGCGAGGGCGCCTGCTCCTGGACGCTCGCCGGAGGCGAGGCGGTCGCGATCGGGCGCCTCGAACGGTTCGTCACCGAGCGCGCCGGCGTGCCTGCCCTGACCGCGGAGTCCACGGCGGGGGTCGGCTGCTCGATCGCGGTCGTCGGTTCGGGGCCGGCCGGGTGCGCCGCGGCCTGGGAGCTGCTCTCGGCGGGTGCGACGGTCACCATGCTCGAGCAGGACGACGAACCCGGCGGGGTTCTCCGCTGGGGCATCCCGGACTTCACGCTCCCGGCCGCCATCGCCCGGCGGCCCATCGAGGCGCTGCGCGACGCCGGCCTGGACCTGCGCACCGGGTGCGCCCTCGGGCGGGACGTCGGGCTCGACGAACTCCTCGACCACCACGACGCGGTGCTGCTCGCGCACGGCGCGTCGAAGCCGCTCCTGCTGCCCCTCCCGGGGGCTGACCTTCCGGGGGTGGAGGAGGCGAGCGGCTTCCTGCAGCGCGCCAAGCCGGCCCTGGCCGCCGGCCAGCGCGTGCCGCAGATCGGCGCCGCCACCGTGGTGCTGGTGATCGGCGGCGGCAACACCGCCATGGACGTGGCCCGCACCGTGCGCCGCCTGGGCGGCACGGCGATCGCCGTCGAATGGATGGACGAGCGCTTCGCCCGGGTGCGCCCCGACGAGCTGGCCGACGCGCGCGCCGAGGGCGTCGAGATCCGCTTCACCACCACCGTGGAGCGCCTGGAAGGTGACGCGCACGGCGTCTCCGCCGCCTGGGTGCGCCGGACCCGGCAGCGCCGCCCCGACCAGCTTCCGAGGGTGCTGCGCGGCGACCCGGAGCGGCTGACCGTGGATCGCGTGGTGGTGGCCCTGGGTTACCGGGTCGAGGTCGGGGTTGCGGCGGGAGTGGGGAGCCTGCCGCTGCCCCGCCTCGACCTCGGCCACGCCTTCCCCAACCGACCCTGGACCGCCAGCGGCATCTTCGCCGGGACGGCGAGCACCATCGGCCTGCAGGCGCTGGAGCGCGAGGTCACGCTGGCCGTCGCGGCCGCCCCGGCACACACGGGCTGGTGGGCACGGCTCGTGCGACGGGGATACGGTGCTGACCTGCCGCGCCCGGGCCGCTGGGCACGCATCTGGCGCCGGCAGGCCGCGCTCGGCCTCGCTGCGGCCGCCGTGCCCTACGAGGGCCGGGTCTGGGTCGCCGGCGACGCCCTGGTCGGCCCGTCCACGGTGGTCGGCGCGATGGCCCAGGGCAGGGAGGCGGCCCGCGCCATCCTGCGCGCGCGCCCCCGCCGGCGACCCGGGACCGACGCCGTGCCCCGGAACGCTCCGAACCTTGGCGTGCTGGGCCCGGGAGCGGTGCCGTAGGGGATCGGTGGACCGGGTCGCGCCTGCTGCCGGCGATCACCGCCTTCCTCACCGGGGCCGCGCGGTGCAGGGCGAACGCCGGCGCGGGCGTGCCACGCCGGGCGGACCCCGACACGCGAGCACAGGCAGTCGCCGACCGAGGCAGGTCCCGCGCGCCGGTTCC
>JAJYDP010000624.1 GCA_021777365.1 Chloroflexota bacterium
GACGCGCTCGAACTCGCGCACCGGTCCCGTGGCCAGGGCCGCCCGGAGCAGCGCCTGGTCGTCGACACCCGGATCGAGCTCGAACAGGCGTCGCGCGCCGTCGGCCTGCACGAGCCGCACGCCCGGGATCCCGGGCTCCCATGGATCCGGCGCCGAGGGCACGTCGAGCCAGCGGCGCTCGAGACCCCCGGCCCGCAGCTCGTCCACCGCGCCGCAGGCCACCATCCGGCCGTGGTCGATGATGCCCACGCGGTCGCACAGCCGCTCGACGAGCTCGAGCTCGTGGCTCGAGAAGATGACGGGGACTCCTGCATCCGCCCGCTCGCGGAGCACGTCCGCCATCACGTCGACGGCGACCGGGTCGAGCCCGGCGAACGGCTCGTCGAGCACGAGGACGTCCGGCCCGAAGACGAGCGCCGCGGCCAGCTGGACGCGCTGCTGGTTGCCCAGGCTGAGCGCCTGGAGCTCGGCGTCATGCCGATCTGCGAGGCCGAAGCGGTCGAGCCAGCCGAGGGCGGCCTCCCGGGCTGCCGCGTCCGCCATGCCGTGCAGCTCGCCGAGGTAGGCCAGCTGCTCCGCCACGCGCATCTTGGGGTACAGGCCGCGCTCCTCCGGCATGTAGCCGATGCGCCGACGCGTCGCGAAGCTCAGGGGCACGCCCAGCCAGCGCACCACCCCGGCATCGGGGGCGAGCACGCCCAGCACGACGCGCATCGTGGTGGTCTTGCCGGCGCCGTTGCGCCCCACGAAGCCGAACAGTTCGCCGGCATGGATCTCGAACGTGAGGTCCTGCACGGCGACGGTTTCCCCGTACCGCTTCGAGATCCCGTCGATCTCGAGCTGCCGTTGATTGGTTCCGGTCATCGACGATCACTCCGCCTTCTGCATGGCTGGTACGGCTGCCGCGTCGCTGCCGTCCCTCGCGGTGTTGGGTGCCGGGTCGCCCTCATCGATCGCAGTCCTTGGCGCCTCCCGGCGTTCCCTGGGGGCCGGCAGCCGTCCCGCGTCGCGCAGGGCTCGACGCAGCAGGAACTCGATCTGCCCGTTGAGGCTCCGCAGGTCGTCCCCTGCCCAGGCGCGCAGGGCCGCCATGGTGGCGGGCTCCAGCCGCAGCAGGAAGGGCTTGCGCTCTCCGGCCATGTCCTCGGCCGACTACTGGTACAGGGTTCCGGTGTTCACGACCGGCTGGGTCTCGTGCTCGCTGCAGAGCACGACCAGGAGGTTGCTGACCATCGTCGCCTTCCGTTCCTCGTCGAGCTCGACGATGTGCTTCGTCGAGAGCTGATCGAGCGCCATCTGGACCATGCTCACGGCGCCCTCGACGATGCGGGTGCGGGCGTCGATCACCGCGCCGGCCTGCTGGCGGCGGAGCATCGCGTTCGCGATCTCGGGGGCGTAGGCGAGGTGGCTGATGCGCGTATCCATGACCTCGAGGCCGGCCTTCTGCAGGCGGCCCTGCACCTCGGCCTGGAGCTGCTCCCCGACCTCGTGCGGGTTGCCGCGCAGCGACAGCTCGTGTTCCACGTGGGGTTCGTAGGGGTAGGAGGTGGTGAGCGTCCGGATCGCCGCCTCCGTCTGGACCTTCAGGAACTGCTCGTAGTCGTCCACCTCGAAGAGCGCCTCCGCGGTGTCGTGCACGCGCCACACGACGACCGCCGCGATCTCGATGGGGTTGCCGTCGTGGTCGTTGACCTTGAGCTTCTGGCTCTCGAAGTTGCGCACCTTGATCGACACGCGCGGGCGGCGGGTGAACGGGTTGACCCACCAGAAGCCCTGTTCCTTGAGACTGCCGGCGTACCGTCCGAACAGCACCAGCGCCCGTGCCTCGTTCGGGTTCACCGGCGTCAGGCCTCGATACCCCAGGGCGAGCAGCACGGCGACCACTACCACCCCGAGCGTGCCGCCCCGTCCGACGCGCTCGACATCGACGACGCCGAAGATAAGGGCGAGCACTCCCGCCGCGGTGACCGCGAGCAGGGCGAACAGCATGGGGTACCCGGGAAGAGCCCGGGCTTCTCGTTCCTGGATCACGTGGCCCTCCTGATGACGTCCAGAGGCTTGAGAGGAAGGAGCGATGGTGGTCACGGTGTGCAGCCCGCCACGCCGCCAGCCGTGAGCGAGCTCAGCGCACAGATCGATGCCCGCGGGTAGTAGTAGTAGGGGCCCATGGCCGCTGCGGTGGCCGCCGGGTCGTTGATCTGCGTCACGTGCTGGGGCGAGTAGGCGAAGCTCGGGTTCACCAGCATGACGCGGAACATGGGGATGTGGGTGGCCCCTGGCTGCGCCGCGGAGAACGGCAGGAAGGTCGCTCCGGCGACGCTCTCGATGGCGGCGCGCTGCGCTTCGGTCCCCAGCACGTAGGCGTACTCGCCGGCTGCGTTGAGCTTCGTCTGGTCATCGGCGCGATACCCCGCGTCGATGCCGCCAGAGGGCAGCGGGTTCATCACCGTCGGAAGCACCTCGGTCGCGAGTCCGACGCACATGGACCAGTAACGGACGTCCTCATTGGCGGCGGGCCAGGGGGACGGATGGTCGCCTGCGGGGTGTGTCGGCGCCTTGGCGCGAATCACGACCACGTTGCCCGGTCCCGGCGGCACGAGATAGGCGAGGACGTAGGCCGTATCCGTGTTTGGCGTGAGCGCGGCGAATGCCTCCTTGAAGAACTCCAGCTGGCCGACTACCCGCGTCTTTGCCGAAGCACTCGGCGCCGCTGGCGTCGGCGCCGGCCTGGAGGACCGCGTGGACCGCGGCGCGGTCCCGGGCGAGGTGTGGGGGGCGCACGGCGCGAGGGTCTGCGACCGGCCTCCTTGCTCCAGCGTCAGCGCCGGCGGGGTTACCTTCGAGAAGTCGCCCCCCGCTGGGAGGTACACGCGGAACTCGAGTAAGCCGCGCCCGCTGGACGTGGCCGCCGGCGCGAGCGGGAGCGTGTTCACCTGGCCCGGCGCGACGTCCTCACGAAGCGTCACGGTGAAGTGGCCGCCGGGCGCAGCCTGCTGTTGCCACGGATTGACGCTGCCCGGATCCGGGGCGATCTGGTAGTCCGGCAGCGCAGAGCCGACGCCGTTGACGACAAACGGGCTGCCGATCCCGTTGTAGACCTGCAGCGAGGCGTAGCGGGCGTCGGGGAAGGTGCCGGACACGACGATCCGCAGGCCCGGTGCGACTTGGAACAAATCGAGCCAGTACGCGGCGGCAGTGTCAACGAGACCGGAGTCGTTCGACGAGTAAGCGGTCGCCGCAGCAGCAATGGACCAGGCGCACGCCTTCGCGGCGGCCGACGCCACCGCCGTCGGGGACGGCGCTATCGCTGGCGACCCTGCAGCCGTTCTGACGGGCGACGCCGCAGGCGAGCAGGCGGACGTCAGTGCCAGGACGCTGAGTGCGGCGCCCACCGCGCGCAGCTGCGCCCACCGCACGATCGGGTGACCGGCTCGACCCACTAGCGACGAAACCCCCTCGTCCACAGACATCTGGCGGTTCATCTCAGACGTGTCTCCAATCCCAGCAGTGAGACTCAGAGCCTCGACGTCCGCCTGTCGAATAGCGTCATGATATCAGAATGATGCAACGACAGCACCGCCGACCCGAACGGATGAGAACCGCCGGTGGGGCTCCCCTTTCAGCGCGGCCGGACTCGGGTTCGCGCCAAACCCAGGCACCGAACCGCGTACGATCCCCCACATGAGCCGCG
>JAJYDP010000625.1 GCA_021777365.1 Chloroflexota bacterium
CGGACCGCCCCCGGACATGAAGTACGAGAGGTAGAACAGGTTGAACGTGATCACGAAGCCGTAGATCGCGAAGGGCAGCATGGCCGGCCGCAGGAACGGCAGCGTGACCGCCCTGAACTTGGCCCAGGCCCCCGCGCCGTCCATCTCCGCCGCCTCGTACAGCTCGGTGGGGATGCTCTGCAGCGCGCCGGTCGCGACCACCGAGTTGAGCGGCCAGCCCAGCCACACGTTGGCCGTGAGCAGCGCGAAGTAGGCCAGCGGCAGCACGAACGGGCCGACCGCGATGATCGGGTTGGGCTGGTTCAGCCAGTCGAGGTTGAAGCCGCCGGGGGGCAACCGGAAGATGATGTCGATCAGGAAGTTGACCGCCCCGTTGGTCGGGTCGAACATGTCACGCCAGACGGTCGCGACGATGATCGGTGGGATGACCACGGGCAGGATGTAGATGGCCCGGTAGAAGCGCTTGAGCCACAGCCCCGGCGTGTTGAGGATGATCGCGATCAGGACCCCCAGGAAGACGTGGATGACCACGTTCGAGAGCGCCCACCAGAGGTTGAAGACGAGCACCCGCATGAAGTCGAAGTTCGGGATGACGATGTTGTTCTGCAGGATGCGCAGGTAGTTGTCGAACCCCACGTAGGGCGGCGCCGGCGCCCTGGGGTTGAGGTTCTTCAGGCCGTAGTCGGTGAACGACATCCAGACCTGGAACACGAGCGGGTAGAACGTGATGACCGCCATCACGAGGAGCGCGGGCAGCAGGAAGAAGTAGGCCGCGCGCGCGTTCTGCGTGCGCCGCCACCAGGATCGGCGCGGTGTCGCCGCGGTCGATACGAGGACGCTCACCGGTCGACCTCCCGCGCTCCCATCGGTTGCTCCTCCCGTGCCGGATTGGAAGGGGACGCCGGAGAGCCCGGCGTCCCCTCGCTGCTGTGGCCGCTGGACGGGGCCAGTGGTCAGACGGTACTAGAGTCCGTTGGCCTTATCCATCTGCTGGCAGGCCGTGGCGACCAGGGACGCGGGCGAGGTGCCCTTGTCGATGGCTGCGGCGAGCGCGTTGCCGAAGGGGGTCCAGTAGTTGTCGAGCTGCTTGGCCGTGGGCCGGGGGAACCCGGTCTTGTAGGCGTTGGCGAAGCCCTGGCTGATCGGGTTGTTGAAGGTCACGCCGTTGATCGCGGGGATGTGACCGGCCTGGTCCGCGAAGATCTGCTCGTTGGCCTCGGAGTCCATCTGCAGCGCGAACTGGATCGCCAGGTTCACGTTCGCGGAGTTCTTGTTGATGTAGTAGCCGTCGGGGGCCACGAGCGGGCCGAAGGCGCCACCGGGTCCGCTCGGGCCGGGAGCCACCGCGAGCTTGCTGCCGAGAGCCTTCTCGAGGTTGCCGGACTGCCAGGGGCCGTCGATGAAGCCGGCGATCTTGCCGGCCACGAAGTCGGCCGCGGCCGTGGTGTCGTTCTGGTACATGTGCATCCCGGCGGCCTTGGCCTTCTGGAGCCATGCCAGGGCATCGGCCACGCCGGAGTTCGCCGTTGCGGCGCACTTGCCGGTGTTTGGATCGAGGATCTTGCCGCCGAAGGACTGGAAGAGGCCCCACAGGTAATACGCGCCGCCACCGTTGGCGCCGTACACCCAGCCGAGCTTGCTGGCGTCCTTGAGCCAGTCGTCAGTGGTGACCGGCGCGGTCGGCAGCATCGAGGTGTTGTAGAAGAGCGCGACGCCCTTGATCGACTCGGGGATCGCGTAGAGCTTGCCGTCTACCGTGTCGGCCTGGATCGCGGCCTGCGAGAAGTTGCTCAGCTGCGGGAGCAGCGAGGTGAGGTCCGCGAGCAGGCCGGCCCTGGCCTCCTTGGCCATGCTGTCGTTCGGGGCGATGTAGAGGTCCGGCACGCCGCTGTTGGCGGCCGAGGTCTCGAACTTGGTGAAGAGGTTGTTGAAGGGCACGTCGACCCGCGTGACCTGGAGGCCGGGGTTGGCGGTCTGGACGTTCCCGAGGATCTGCTTGAACGCGGTGATCTCGGCGTTGCCGGACGCGCCGTAGGCCTCCCAGATCGTGAGGCTGCCGGTCAGCGGGGCCGCCGCGGCCGCGCTGGCGGGAGCGGCTGCGCTGGCGGGAGCGGCCGCGCTCGCGGGAGCCGCGGCGCTGGCGGGAGCGGCCGCGCTTGCCGGTGCCTGCGTTGGGGCGGTGGTCGCGGCGCTCGAGCACGCGCCCGCCACGACGGCAAGCGTCGCGAGGACGCTTGCCAGTTTCATGGATCGCATCTGAATGCTTCTCCTCCCATCGCCAGGTCGTTCCCGGCACCCATGCCGGTTCGTCCCTGGCTCGTTCGCTGGGCCGTCGCCGGCCCGCACACCGTCTCCCGCTCGTGGGCGGGACTCCCATGGGTCAGTCGACCCTTCCAGGTCAGGCGGCCCTCGTCGTCGGGCCGTCAGGCCCCCGTCATCCCGGCAGCGCCACCTCCTCGTCACCCACCAGGTCCGGCGGGACGGCGGTCGAACGCCGCACCACGAGCCGTGTCTTCAGCACGCGGTGCTGTGCGGGACTGCCTGGCTTGGCCTCCAACTCCTCCAACAGCAGCCGCGCCGCCTCTTCCCCTTTCCGCCGCACGGGCTGATGCACCGTGGTGAGCGGCGGGTCGGAGAACCGGCCGACGGGCAGGTCATCGAAGCCGACGATGCTGAGGTCGCGCGGGACCCGCAGTCGCAGGTGGCGACTGGACTGGAGCACGCCGATCGCGATCGCATCGCTCATCGCGAGCACCGCGGTCGGCCGGAGCCCGTCCTCCCATGCCCGCAGGAATGCTGCTTCGCCCCCTTCGAACGACGCGGGAGCGATCACGACGCTCTCGGGCCCCAGGTGGCTGCCCGCCCTGTCGAGGACGGCCTCGTACCCGCGCAGCCGCCGCGCCATGACGCCGTCCTGCTGGCCCTCGGGCGCGGCCGACGGGCCGTCGCCGGCCACTGGACCCTCCACCGAGATGACCAGGATCCGGCGATGCCCCAGGTCGACCAGGTGCTGCGCCGCGGCGCGGGCGCCCTCCTCGTCGTCGACCTCGACCGCCGCATGCTCGGGCCACGCCGGGGCGTCCACGAGGACCATGGGCAGATCGGCGCGCCGGATGGCCTCGATCTCGGGGTGCGTCTCCTCGAGTCCGAGCGCGACGACGCCGTCGACGGTGGCGTGGTCGAGTGCCCTGGCGAGGGACCCGCGCAGGGGTGAGATCAGGAGCAGCCCGAACCCGCGCTCCTCGGTGACGGCGGACACGCCCTCGGCGAAGTGCGCGAAGAAGGGATTCGCGAACACCTGGCTGAGCGGCTGGGGGGTCAGGACCCCGATCGTCATCGTGCGCCGCGCGGAGAGCATGCGCGCGACCGGGTTGGGCCGGTACCCCATTTCCGCGGCGACGCTCCGGATGCGATCGGCCGTCTCCGCCTTGAGGCGCTCGGGGCTGTTGAAGGCGAACGAGACGGACGCCTTGCTGACGCCCGCGACCTGGGCGACGTCTGCGATGCGGGGACGCCTGGGACGTGCTTCCGTCACCGATGCTCCTGCCTGCGGTCCTGTAGGTCCGCTTTTCCTGGGGGGCTGCCGGGCCGGTTGGTTGGGGCCCGGCTGATTCGCTGTCCCTCGCCGCCTGCCCGGTTCGTGGTTCCTCGCCGTCTGACCGGTTCGCTGTCCCTCGCCGTCT
>JAJYDP010000626.1 GCA_021777365.1 Chloroflexota bacterium
GCCGCGGGACCCGAACGCCGACAGGTCGCGCTCGCCGAGCAGGAACCGCAGGTCGTCCCGGTGCGGCCCCACCAGCGTCTGCCCGTTCCAGAGCTCCTTGTCCGCGGTCTCGGCCAGCCGCCGCCCGAGGGCGTCGCTCGCGCTCTCGCCAGGCGCGGCCGGCGCGTTGGTCTCGTACGACAGCCCCAGCTGCGCCTCGCCGGGGGCGATCTCGCCGTGCGCTGCGGCGAGCGGCGCGGCCAGGTCGGCCAGGATCGTCTGCCGCCGCGCGACGATCGCCCCGCCCTCCTCGATCAGCACCCGATCCCAGTACGGCAGCTGGTCCCGTCCGGCCTCGCCCTCGCGGATCAGGCGGAGCAGGCTGTTGCGCTGGGCGAGCGCGCGGCCGTACGTGGCGAGGGCGCGTGCGTGCGCCGGATGGAGCTGCGCACCGAGGGTGTCGAGCTCCTCGCGGCGCAGCGACGGGGAGCCGGACACCAGCGACATGGACTCCGGCGCGAACAGCACGGTCCGCAGGAGTCCCGAGAGCGCATCGGCCCGGCGGCCCACCCCGTTTACCCTGATCCGCTTGTGGGCGCGCACTCCGGGGCCCGGAGCGGCCAGCGCTACCTCGAGCCGCTCGGCGTCGCTCGACACGGGCTCGCGCGACACGACGGCCTCGACGCGTCCCACGGCCGCGCCCCAACGGATCAGCTCCTGGTCCGAGCGCGCCCGGTGCGAGACGCCGCGCGACAGGACCACCAGCGCCTCGAGCAGGTTGGTCTTGCCCGCCGCGTTCGGCCCTACCACCACGTGCGGTCCCGCCCCGAACGCGGCCTCGAGCCGCTCGTAGCTCCGGAAATCCGCCATCGACAGCTCGCGGATGCGCACGGGCCGGTCGTCTCTCGTCGCGTTGCGTGGGCGGTGCGATCCCGGCGGCCCCGGCCCCGGGCTACGAGGCCGTCCGGACCGGCATGATCACGTGCACGTAGTCGGGATCGGCCACCGGCCGGAGGACGCCCGGGGAGAGCGAGCCGTTGAACTCGAGGGCAAGCTGATCGCCGCTCATGTTCTGCAGGACCTCCGAGAGGAACCGCGCATTGAACGCGATCGAGGTCGCCTCACCCTCGACGGCGGCCTCGATCTCCCCCTCGTTGTCGCCGACTTCCGCGTTGGCCGACACGGCCACCGTCCCGGCACCTTCGGGTGAGACGGTGAGCTTCACGACGTTGGCCGACGAGCTGGCGATGAGCGCCGAGAGCCGCGTCGCCTTCAGGAGTTCCTCGCGATCGACCACTGCGCGTGTCGTGTGCGCTGTCGGTAGCACCTGCTGGTAGTTGGGGAACTGGCCGTCCACCAGCCGGGTGATCAGGTCCACCCCGTCCACGTGGAACAGGACCTGGTTCTTGGCCGGCGCCAGCACGACGTCGACCGGGTCGTCGACATCGGACAGGATCCGTGCCAGCTCGGCGTACGACCGGGCCGGGACCACCACCGCCTTCTCCTCGACCGGATCCAGCACGTCGATCGACTTCACGGCGATCCGGTAGTTGTCCGCCGCGGCCAGCGTGACGCGGTCCCCGGTGAAGCGGGTCAGGACGCCCGTGAGGATCGGGCGCGATTCGTCGCTCGCCGCCGCAAACGTCACCTCGCCCAGGGCGCTGCGCAGGGTTTTCTGGGAGACGCGCGTGGTTGGCCGCTCGCCGGCCGAGGGGATGGCCGGGAACTCATCCGCCTCGATGCCCTTAATGTGAGCACGGAAGCGGCCGCTCCGAATCCGCAGGCTCGCCGTTCCCTCCGTCTCGAGGTCGATCCGTTCCCCCGGGGGCAGTGAGTTGACGATGTCGGCGAAGAGCCGGGCCGGCACGGTGAGTGCCCCGTCGGTCTCGATCTTGCCAGGGACCCAGCACGTGATCCCGATCTCCAGGTTGGTGGTGGTCAGCTTGAGCCCGGCGTCCTCGGTGCGGAGCAGCACATTCGACAGGATGGGGAGGGTGGCCCGGCTCGACACGGCGCGTCCGACGACCTGGAGTCCCCGCGCGAGGTTCTCCTGCATGAGCGACAGCTTCACGGATTGCCTCTCCCTCGGTGCTCAGGGTACCCGTCTGTCCACTGCGCCATGAACGAGTCCCCCGAGGATTCATATCTTCTCATTCCATCACCGTCATCATCAGGGGTGTGGACCGTGTGGACGGGCCTGCTCAATCGTGCGGCGGTGCGGGGTGGATTACCGGACGGTCGGCGTTGACGGGCGCGGGGTCGGGGTGGAGAGGGCCGGGACCATTCGTGGACAACACGGTTCCGGGGTCGGCACGGCCCGACGAGTCGCCGGGATCCGTCCACCGCACGGGCCCCGCCAGGCACCGACGGACGCCCGACGAGGGGCGCCTTATCCACACCGGGACCCCCTTTTCCACAGATTCCGGGGCTTTTTCCACACGGCGGGGCCGGAGCCCGGCCCGGCGGGTCACTCCCCGGCGTAGATCAGCTCGCGCAGCGCGGCGATCTCGCGCCGGAGATCGTCGTTGTCCTGGGTCTCGCGGTTGATCTTGTCGCAGGCGTGCAGCACGGTGGAGTGGTCACGTCCGCCGAGCTCGGCGCCGATGCGGAGCAGCGAGACGTCCGTTTCCTCGCGCATGAGGTACATCGCGATCTGCCGGGGCACGACGATCGCCTTGTCGCGCTTCTGGCCCCGCAACGCGTCGAGCTCCACGCCGTAGTACTCCGAGACGGCGCGCGTGACCCGCTCGGGGGTGACGGTCCGCCGCTTCGGGTTGTAGAGCACGTTCGAGAGCACCGCCTGTGCCAGGTCGATGGTGACCGGGACCGCGTTCATGCTCGCGTACGCCAGGATCCGGTTGAGTGCGCCCTCGAGCTCGCGGATGTTGCTCACGATCTTCCGAGCGATGAACTCGATCGCGTCCGACCCGATCGCCGCGGACTGCTCCTCGGCCTTGGCGCGCAGGATCGCGATGCGCGTCTCGAGGTCAGGCGCCGTCAGGTCCGCGATGAGCCCCCACTCGAACCGGCTCCGGAGGCGTTCCTCGAGCGTCACGATCTGCTTGGGCGGCCGGTCGCTGGAGAGCACGATCTGCTTGCCGTCCTCGTGGATCGTGTTGAACGTGTGGAAGAACTCCTCCTGGGTCCGCTCCTTGTCGGCGATGAACTGGATGTCGTCGATGAGGAGGACGTCGATCTTCCGGTAGCGGGCGCGGAACTCGTCGATGCGACCCTGCTGGATGCTGGTGATGAACTCGTTGGTGAACTTCTCGCTGGTCGCGTAGACGACCTTCTTGCGGGGGAACCGCGCGATCACCTGGTTCCCGATCGCGTGCATCAGGTGCGTCTTGCCCAGTCCCACCCCGCCGTACAGGAACAGCGGGTTGTACGCGTGGCCGGGCCGCTCCGCCACCGACAGGCTGGCGGCGTGGGCGAGGCGGTTGGCGGATCCCACGATGAAGTTGCCGAAGGTGTATCGCGGGTTGAGGTTGGTGGGTCCGCCCTCGCCACCGACGCGGGTGGGCTCCACGCGCACGGGCTGGGGGGCGACGGCCTCCGCCGCCTCGGTGGGCTGCGAGACGACCTCGAAATCGACCTGCACGCTGTAGCCCACGATGCGGGCCAGGGTCTGGCTGATCAGGGAGCGGTAGCGCGACTCGAGCCAGTCCTTGGCGAACCCGTTCGGGACGGCCACGCGGAAGCGC
>JAJYDP010000017.1 GCA_021777365.1 Chloroflexota bacterium
GATGACTGAGCGGCACGTCGAGCCGGGAGCGGATCCCCTGGTCCGGGCACTGCTGCGCACCCGCCGCCTCCTGCAGCCCGACGCGGTGTCGCCGGACCTGCGCACGATCACGCGACAGGGCGGGCGCGACGCCGACGTCTTCTACCGCGACCGGTGGAGCCACGACCGGGTGGTCCGTTCCACCCACGGGGTCAACTGCACCGGGTCGTGCTCCTGGAAGGTCTACGTCAAGGACGACATCATCACCTGGGAGACCCAGGAGACCGACTACCCCAGCGTGGGACCGGATTCGCCCGAGTACGAGCCGCGCGGGTGCCCGCGCGGCGCCGCGTTCTCCTGGTACACCTACTCCCCCACCCGCATCCGCTACCCGTATGTGCGCGGCGCGCTCCTCGAGCTGTACCGCGAGGCGCGGGCGCGGCTCGGCGACCCGGTGCTGGCCTGGGCGGACATCGTGGGCGATCCGGAGCGGCGCGCGCGGTACGTGCGGGCCCGCGGGAAGGGCGGGCTCGTCCGGGCCTCCTGGGACGAGGCACTCGAGATGGTGGCCGCCGCCCAGGTCCACACCATCCGGACCTGGGGTCCGGACCGGATCGCTGCCTTCTCGCCGATCCCGGCGATGTCGATGGCCTCCTACGCCGCCGGCGCCCGGTACACCAGCCTCATCGGCGGAACGCTCCTCTCCTTCTACGACTGGTACGCCGATCTCCCCATCGCGGCGCCGCAGGTCTTCGGGGACCAGACGGACGTCCCCGAGTCGGCGGACTGGTGGAACGCCTCCTACCTGCTCATGTGGGGCTCCAACCTGCCCGTGACCCGCACCCCCGACGCGCACTTCATGACCGAGGCGCGCTACCGCGGCCAGAAGGTGGTGGTGGTCAGTCCCGACTACGCGGACAGCACCAAGTTCGCGGATGAATGGCTGCCCGCGCAGCCAGGGACCGACGGCGCGCTGGCGATGGCCATGGGCCACGTGATCCTGCGCGAGTGCTTCGTCGAGCGCACCGTCGAGCGCTTCCAGGCGTACGTGAAGCGGTACACCGACCTGCCGTTCCTGGTGACCGTCCGCGAGCGCGAGGACGTCCCCGGGGCGTACGTGGCCGACCGGTTCCTGCGCGCCGCGGATCTCGGCCGGACAGACGAGGGCGATGCCTGGCGGACCGTGCTCGTGGACGCCGCCACCGACGAGCCGGTCGTGCCGAACGGCAGCCTGGGCGACCGGTACACCGAGTCGGGGATGGGCCGCTGGAACCTCGATCTGCAGGGCGTGGACCCGCGCCTTTCCCTGTTCGGATCCGGGGAGACGGTCGCCCTCGATCTGCCGCGCTTCGACATGAACGACGGGCCGGACGAAGGCGGGGCCGTCCTGCACCGCGGCGTACCGGTCCGCCGGATCGCCGGCCGGCTCGTCACGACCGTCTTCGATCTCCTCCTCGCGCAGTACGGCGTGGCCCGGCCCGGGCTCCCCGGCGAGTGGCCGGCCGGCTACGACGACCCGGCCCCGTACACGCCGGCCTGGCAGGAGGAGATCACGTCGATCCCGGCCGGCACCGTGGAACGGATCGCGCGCGAGTTCGCCGACAACGCGGAGCGCTCGGGCGGCCGCTCCATGATCGTCATGGGCGCGGGTACCAACCACTGGTTCCACTCAGACCAGATCTACCGCGCCATGCTCGCCCTCACCACGCTCACCGGCTGCCAGGGGGTCAACGGCGGCGGCTGGGCCCACTACGTCGGCCAGGAGAAGGTGCGCCCCCTTGCCGGGTGGTCGCAGCTGGCGTTCGCGCTCGACTGGGTCCGTCCGCCGCGCCAGATGGCCGGCACCGCCTTCTGGTACCTGGCCACCGACCAGTGGCGCTACGACGGGTTCGGCGCCGACGAACTGGCGACGCCGCTCGGTCGCGGTATCTTCCGGGGCCGCGCGCTGGCGGACACGCTGGCCCAGTCGGCCCACCTGGGCTGGCTGCCCTCCTGCCCGACCTTCGACCGGAACCCGCTCGACGTGGTGCACGAGGCGGACGCCGCCGGGGTCGATCCGGCGGCCTACGCGGTCGAGCGACTGAAGGCGGGCGAGCTGCGCTTCGCCTGCGAGGATCCCGACGCGCCGGCGAACTTCCCCCGGGTGCTGACCGTCTGGCGGGCGAACCTGCTGGGCTCGTCGGGCAAGGGCAACGAGTACTTCCTGCGCCACCTCCTGGGCGCGGACGCCGCGATCCGGGCGGAGCAGGCGCCGGAGGGCTCGAGACCGGTCGAGGTGACCTGGCGGGACGAGGCACCCGAGGGGAAGCTGGACCTGCTGGTCTCGCTGGATTTCCGGATGACCTCGACCGGCCTCTTCTCGGACGTCCTGCTCCCTGCGGCCACCTGGTACGAGAAGTACGACCTCTCCTCCACCGACATGCACCCCTTCGTGCACGCGTTCAGCCCGGCGATCAGTCCGCCCTGGGAGGCCCGCAGCGACCACGACGCGTTCGTGGCCCTGGCCGGCGTGTTCAGCCGGCTCGCGGCGCGCCATCTCGGGACGCGGCGGGACCTGGTCGCCGCCCCGCTGCTCCACGACTCCCCGGGGGAGACGGCGCAGCCGGGCGGTCGCGTGCTGGACTGGCGCCGGGGCGAGTGCGAGCCGGTTCCCGGCCGCACCATGCCGGCCCTCGTCGTCGTCGAGCGCGACTACGCCGCGATCGCCGACCAGATGGTCGCGCTCGGTCCCAGGATCGGGACGCAGGGCACCACCACGAAGGGCGTCACCCTCGTCCCGGACCGGGAGATCGATGAGCTCGGGCGGGTGTGCGGCACCGTCCGCGGCGGGACGGCCGACGGGCGCCCGTCCCTGGCCCGTGCCGAGCAGGTCTGCGAGGCGATCCTGGCCCTCTCGGGGACCACGAACGGCCGCCTGGCGACCGCCGGCCTCGCGGTCCTCGAACGACGGACCGGTCGCCCGCTGGCCGACCTGGCCGCCGACCAGGCAGGCCGCCGGGTCACCTTCGCCGACACGCGGGCCCACCCGCAGCCCGTGGTCACCTCCTACGAGTGGTCCGGCAGCGAGCACGGCGGGCGCCGCTACTCGCCGTTCACCATCAACGTCGAGCGGCTGAAGCCCTGGCACACCCTGACCGGGCGCCAGCACTTCTTCCTGGACCACGACTGGATGGCGGAGCTGGGCGAGCAGCTGCCGACCTACCGTCCGCCGCTGGACATGCGGCGGATCTTCGGCGACCAGGGCATCGGCGGGGACGGCGCGGCGATCACGGTCCGCTACCTCACGCCGCACTCCAAGTGGTCGATCCACTCCGAGTACCAGGACAACCTCTACATGCTGAGCCTGTCGCGCGGGGGACCGGACCTCTGGCTGAGCCGGGAGGACGCGGAGCGGATCGGCGTCCGCGACAACGACTGGATCGAGGCCTCCAACCGCAACGGCGTGGTCGTCGCCCGGGCCGTGGTGAGCCACCGGATGCCGCCGGGGACCGCCTACATGCACCACGCCAAGGACCGCACGATCGACACGCCGAAGGCGGAGCTCACGGGCCGCCGGGGCGGAATCCACAACGCACTCACCCGCCTCCTGATCAAGCCGACGCACCTGATCGGCGGGTACGCCCAGCTCTCCTACGCCTTCAACTACTACGGGCCCACGGGTAACCAGCGCGACGAGCTGACGGTGATCCGGCGCCGCTCGCAGCAGGTGGAGTACTGACCGTGCGCGTCATGGCCCAGCTGGGCATGGTCATGAACCTCGACAAGTGCCTCGGCTGCCACACCTGCTCGGTGACCTGCAAACAGGCCTGGACCAACCGGCGCGGCCTCGAGTACGCGTGGTTCAACAACGTGGAGACCCGGCCGGGCCAGGGATATCCGCGGCGGTACGAGGACCAGGACCGCTGGGAGGGCGGCTGGGTGCGCACGCCGAAGGGCAGGCTCGAGCTGCGGTCCGGCGGCCGGACGAAGCGGCTGCTGCGCATCTTCAGCAATCCCACGCTGCCCGGGCTCGACGACTACTACGAGCCGTGGACGTACGACTACGACACCCTGGTCAACGCCCCGGCGCAGGCCGACGTCCCCGTCGCGCGGCCGAGGTCGCTGATCACCGGCGAGCCGATGCAGATCCGCTGGTCGGCCAACTGGGACGACGACCTGGGCGGTGCGCCCGAGCACGCGCCGCACGATCCGATCCTCCAGCGGATCGGCGAGCGGGTGAGGCTCGAGTTCGAGCAGGCGTTCATGTTCTACCTGCCGCGGATCTGCGAGCACTGCCTGAACCCCTCGTGCGTTGCCGCCTGCCCGTCCGGGGCGATGTACAAGCGCGCCGAGGACGGGATCGTACTGGTGGACCAGGACGCCTGCCGCGGCTGGCGCATGTGCGTCTCCGGCTGCCCCTACAAGAAGGTCTACTTCAACCACCGCACCGGCAAGGCCGAGAAGTGCACCTTCTGCTATCCCCGCGTGGAGGCGGGCCAGCCCACGATCTGCGCCGAGACCTGCGTCGGGCGGCTGCGCTACATCGGGCTCTTCCTCTACGACGCGGACCGCGTGCTCGAGGCCGCCTCCGTCGAGCGGGAGGCGGACCTGCTGGAGGCGCAGCGCTCGGTGATCCTGGATCCCGACGACCCGGCGGTGATCGATGCCGCGCGCGCCTCGGGCATCGCCGAGGACTGGCTCGACGCGGCCCGCCGGTCGCCGGTCTACGCCCTGACCCATCGCTACCGGATCGCCCTGCCCCTCCATCCCGAGTACCGGACCATGCCGATGGTCTGGTACGTCCCGCCGCTCTCCCCGGTGGTGAACGCGGTCCAGGAGACGGGGTTCGACGGCGAGGACCGGTCGACGCTCTTCGCCGCCATCGACGCGCTGCGCATCCCGGTCGAGTACCTTGCGGAGCTGTTCACCGCCGGCGATCCCGCGCCGGTCGTGGCGAGCCTGCGCACGCTCGCCGCGATGCGGGCCCACATGCGCCGGGCCAACCTGGGCGAGCCACCCGACGAGACGATCGCCGCCTCGGCGGGTCTCACGCCGGCCGCGATCGAGGACCTCTACCGGCTGCTCGCGATCGCCAAGTACGAGGATCGCTACGTCATCCCGAGCGCGCACGTCGAGCTGGCGCGCCTGCTCGACGCCCAGGTGGCCTGCAGCGTGGACCCGGCGCTGGTCGACCCGGTGTCGCGCCGCGCCGCCGGACGGCCGGGCCCGGGGGAGCGGCCATGAAGCCCCGCCTCTCCTCCCCGGACCGGCGACTGGTGCTCGCCGCCGCGTCACGGCTCCTGCAGTACCCGGACGCCGCGCTGCGGGACCAGCTGCCGCTGCTCCGGGACGCCGCCGAGCGACTCCCGGCGTCCGTGGGAACGCCGCTGCGCCGGTTCGTCGACCGTCTCGGCAGCCGGTCGCTCCTGGAGCTCCAGGCCGACTACGTCGCGACGTTCGACCTGCGGCGACGCAACTGCCTGTACCTGACCTACCACCTCAACGGCGACACGCGCCGCAGGGGGATGGCGCTCTGGCGCTTCCGGCAGCTCTACCGCGAGCGCGGCTACGCGCTGGCCGCGAGCGAGCTGCCCGACTTCCTGCCGGCGGTCCTGGAACTGGCGGCAGAGGCGAACGCCGGTGACCGCGGACCGGTGGAGCTGCTGTCGGAGCACCACGCCGCGATCACGGTCCTCCGGGATGCACTGGCCGAAGCCGGCTCGCCCTACGCGGACGTGGTCGCGGCGCTGGAGGCCGCACTCCCCGCACCCTCGCGTGCGGCGCTGGAGACGGCGCGACGGCTCGAGGAGGAGGGGCCGCCCGCCGAACAGGTCGGGCTGGAACCGTTCGCGGCCGCCGCGCGCGCCGGCGACGAGGAGCCGCTGCCCGGCATCCCGGCGGGAGGCCGTCCGTGAGCACCGTCCTCTGGATCGCCTTCCCGTACATCTGCCTGACGAGCTTCGCGGTGGGCCACGTCTGGCGGTACCGCTACGACAAGTTCGGCTGGACGACGCGCTCCTCGCAGCTCTACGAGCGCCGTCTGCTGGAGTGGGGCAGCCCGCTCTTCCATTTCGGGATCCTGGGCGTGCTGGCGGGGCACGTGGTCGGGCTGCTCGTGCCCGAGTCGATGACGGCGGCGCTGGGCGTCCCGGAGTGGCTCTACCACGTCGTTGCCGCGATCGCCGGGACGGCGGCCGGGCTCATGACCGTGGCCGGGCTTGCCCTGCTCGTCTATCGGCGCCGCCTGACGCCGGCCGTCTTCCGGGTCACCACCCGGATGGACAAGGCGATGTACCTGCTGCTGGCGGCGGTCATCGCGGTCGGCACCTTCAACACGATCGGAATCAACCTGCTCGGTCCCGGCCACGACTACCGGCTGGACGTGGCCGTCTGGTTCCGCAGCATCTTCTGGCTCCAGCCGGACGCGTCGCTGATGGCCTCGGCGCCCCTGACCTTCCAGCTGCACGCACTGCTCTCATTCGCGCTGCTCGGGATCTGGCCGTTCACCCGCCTCGTCCACGTGTTCAGCGTCCCGGTCGGCTACCTCGCCCGCCCGTACGTGGTCTACCGGACCCGCGGGGACCGGCCGGGCGCGAGGCCTCCGCGGCGCGGCTGGGAGGCCCCCGGCAGCTGATCCCGCGCGAGCCTACGGCGCCTCGGTCGACTCGGCGACCGCTTCGAGGCAGAGCCGGACGTACTCGGGGTCATGCCGGGCGACCTCGCCGAAGGCGGCGGTCCCGGGGTTGTTCCCGTTGGTGAGGGCGGCCAGGCCGCTCTTCGCGCCCGGGGTCGCCTCGAGCGAGATCTTCTCGAGCAGCGGCGTGATGCTGATCCCGGTGACGGTCGCGGCGGTCGCCAGGTTCGCCCACACCGACTGGTTGCAGAACGCGAGCTCGGAGTCCGTGAGCGCCGACCCCGCGATCGGGATCGGTACGACCGAGCCCCGGGCGGCCGCCGGCACAGTGCTCGCGACGCCGCCCGTCCCGGGTGTCGCGCCGCACGCCCCCACGAGCGCGGCGGCGAGCGTCAGCGCGCTGAGCGCGATCAGGCCGGGCCGGACAGGCCCGCGGATGTGGGACTGCATGGCTGCAGAGTGCCCCATCCGGCGCCGGCGTGCACATGCCACGCGCGGGCTGCTTCTTGACCGATCCAGTCGCCGCTGGGGTATGATCGGTGCGGGTCTCTTGATCGATCCAGAAACCCGCGATCGATCCAGAACGCGGCGGTCAACGATCGGCGAGAGACCCGGAGGAACCTGGCCATGCATGCGTCGAACGGCACCCGTCGGCGCATCCCCCTGCATCGCAACCCATCCTGTCAAGGAGCAGATCCCATGTCGTATCACCCATCCCCTCATCCGGAACCCTCTCCTCGACTCCGCCTGAAGATCGAACAGGCCCGACTCACGACCGGCCGGTTCGCCGCGATCCAGGTCGAGGTCGGAGTTCCGGCTCGCGCCTTCGTCGTGGCCACCGATGCCGAGGTGCGTCGGGGATGGATCCCGCGCGACGATCGCCCCCTGTTTCCCGGCCTGCACGAGGCCTTCGACGCAGCGCACCGCGCCGCCATCCGGGAGCGCCATCTCGCCACCGCCGCCTGACAAGCGCAGCCGGCGAGCGCGGACGCTCGTCGCACCCGGCCCGTCGGGTCCGACCCCGGCCGCGCTGCACCGGGCGCCACCCACCGCTCACCCGCGTCCGGTCGCGAGTGCGTGGTAGGGTACGCAGGCGCGTGCCCGTGCGGGCGGGAGTAGCTCAGTTGGCAGAGCGGCAGCCTTCCAAGCTGCATGTCGCGGGTTCGAGACCCGTCTCCCGCTCCACTTCCGATCAAGCCGACACGCAGCCTCGCAGCTGGCGCTCTCGCTGGGTCAGGCCGGCGAGGCCGCGTGTTCCGCTGGGCTGCCGTCGGCGCGGACGACGAGGGGCGCGTTCCGGGACGGAGAGGGGCCCAGTCCCGAAACGATCGGAGCGCCAGGCCGGGGAACCCGGCGCTCCGTGCGTGTCGATGGATCGGCGATCGCGGCCGGATCGGCGGGCCGGAACCGCAACCGCAACCGCGGCCCGAGCCGGAACCGGGGTCAGTCTGCGGTGCGCTCCGCCTCCCTGCGCACCTGCGAACCCGCCAGCAGCCAGTAGGCGACGGCGCCGACGACCATCCCGGTCAGCCAGCTGAAGTCGCTTCCCTTGAGCGACGGGATCGCATTGGAGAGCGGACCCACGAACGAGGGCACCGCGAAGGACGCGTTGATCCAGAGCAGGGCCGCGATCATCCCCAATCCCTGGGCGATCAGCGCCACCCAGCGAACCCCCCTGCCGGCCGGGTCGGCCAGCGCCTCCCGGTCGTAGCGCCGCCGGCGCATGAAGTAGTCGGCCATCATGATCCCGAACCACGGGGCCAGCCAGACCACGATGTAGAGGAAGAAGCCGGTCAGGTCGTCGTAGAAGTTGCCGTTGAAGAGCACCAGGGCGGTGACGATGGCGACGATCACGGTGTCGACGATGACGGCGCCCCAGCGCTTGATCGGCAGGCCCAGCGCCTGCAGCGTCACGCCGGACGAGTAGAGGTCGATCGTGTTGATGGCGAAGAGCTGCACGATCGCGAAGAGCAGGAACGGGACCAGGAACCAGGCCGGGAAGACGTTCGGGACGCCCAGCCCCTGGATGTTGAGGGTCTTGGTCGTGACCGTGGCGGCCAGCGCGCCCAGGACCTCGAGCAGCAGGGACGGGATCCCGGCGCCCAGGGTGGCGGCCCAGAAGGTGCGCCACTTGGACGTGGTCCGCGGCAGATACCGCGAGTAGTCGTTGCCGTTCTCGGTCCAGCCCAGGCCGCCCACCGAGATGATCACCACCAGCGCGGTGGTCCAGTCCGCCCAGGACGCCTTGGCGGCGAACGAGAGCGTGAAGTGGCTGGTCAGCACGAGGATCGCCAGGATCGCGAACAGCACCATGAAGACGTACGACAGGTAGCGCAGGACGCGGGTCATGGTGGCGTGCCCGAAGAACGGCATCAGCAGCTGCACCGCCGAGGCCAGGATGACCACCACGATCTTCTCCGGCGCGGACAGGCTCTGCCCGTACTGTGAGAAGAGGAACAGCGCGGTGGCGACGACGAGGAAGACGCCCTCGATCTCGAAGCCGACCTGGGTGAACCAGTTGAAGAACGCGACCACCCGGTTGCCGTCGTGCTTGAACGGGGCCCGGCTGATCACGAACGCGGTGCTGCCCACCTCGGGACCCTGCAGGCTGGCCAGCCCCAGCAGGGCGTAGAAGACGTTCCCCACCAGGATCGCGAGCAGGGCCTGGCCGAACGAGAGCCCGAAGCTGGAGATCAGGAACCCGTAGAAGAAGAACTCCACGTTGAAGACGGCGCCGGCCCACAGCCAGAAGAGGCCGGACGGCCTCATCGCCCGTTCGGCGTCGGGGATCAGGTCGATGCCGCGCTGCTCGACCTTGAAGGCCGCGTACTCGCCGACGTCGGTGGCAGCGGGAGGGGCGGCATCGTGTGCGGACGCGGAGCTGACCATGAGTCACCTCGCCTCTCGATCGACCCACCACGGGTCATTCGAGCAGCGGAGACGTGCGCGTGGGCGCCTCCCGTCCGACACGCGGTACGCTGCCCCGAGACCGCCAGCGACCTCCCCCCCTGCAGCCCGAGCCAGTGCCGGAGCCCCGGACCGTCACCGATCCGGACGCGCCCGAGCATAGTCATCCGACATCTGCCTGTCCGGCATCGGTTCCGCGGAACGGGAAGCCAGGCTACCCTCCCGCCACCGCCGGGATCACGTGGACGACGGAGCGCTCGGAGACCGCCGTCGACAGCTCGGCCGGCTCGCCGTCCACGTAGACGTGGATGAAGGCGCGGATCGTCCCCGTGCCGTCACAGACGCGGTCGCGCATCCCCGGCCAGCGGGCGTCGAGCGCCTCGATCACCGCGCCGACGGTCACGCCGGGGACCTCCACCCGGCGCTGGGCTCCCGGGAAGAGCGCCGCGAGCGAGCGCGGCAGCATCACGGTGGCCACGTGCGGCTCAGGCGGCCACGATCGCCGTGGCCACCGAATGAATGGGCGGCAACAGGTCCGCGATCCGGCTCCAGGTCTCCCCCTCGTCCGCGCTGGCGTAGACCTGCCCGGTGCTGGTCCCGAAGTAGATCCCGAATGGCTCGAGCGGGTCGGTGGCCATCGCGTCGCGCAGCACACCCACGAAGGCGTTGGCCTGCGGCAGGCCGTCCCGCAGCGCAGTCCAGCTGCGGCCGGCATCCGTCGTCCTCCATACCGCCGCCTTACCGTCGGGCATCACCCGCCCGCGGTCGGCACCGTTGAGCGGGATGGTGAAGATCGTGTCCGCGTCTCGCGGGTGTGCGACCACGGGGAAGCCGAAGGTGGAGGGCAGCCCCTCGTCAAGGCAGATCCACGTCCGGCCGCCGTCGTCGGTGCGGTACGTGCCGCAGTGGTTCTGCTGGTACAGCCGGTCGCGCGCGCCGGGGGCAAGGACCATCTTGTGCACGCACTGCCCCGTCTCGGGGTACGGGTCGGGCATGAAGTCGGCGCGCACGCCGCGGTTGCGGGCATCCCAGGTGCGGCCACCGTCCTCGGTGGCGAAGCAGCCGACCGCGGAAATCGCCACCCACATCCGGGACGGGTCGTCGGGATCGGACAGGACGGTATGGCAGATCAGGCCCCCCGCCCCGGGCTGCCAGGTCGGACGCGTGGGGTGGTTGGTCAGCCCCTCGATGTGCCGCCAGGTCTCGCCCCCGTCCTCCGAGCGGAACAGCCCCGCGGGCTCCACGCCCGCGTACAGCGCCCCGTGCGCCGGCGTGATCTGCCAGACCGCGCGCACCGCGGGGCCGCCCTCCCCGTAGGTCAGGCCCGCACTGGAGTGGGACCACGTGTCGCCGAGGTCGGGGCTGCGCCAGACGGCCGCGCCGTACCACGGATTCCCGCCGCCCGCGTACAGCACGCCGGTCGCCGGATCCTGACGGAAGACGTTGATCGGCCAGGGCTCGAACAGCGGGCCGCGCACGATCCACGATGCGCGATCGGCCCGTCCGGCCCCGTCGGCCTCCAGCACGTACGCACCCTTGCGGGTGCCGAGCAGCAGCAGCACGCGCCCGGTCATGGCCCCCCCTTCGACCGATCGCCGCCGGGCCGCGCGGGCCGTTTTCGACCCGCCGAGCAGCCGTGGCCGGCCGGCCGGCTCTGATGTCGGGCTATGAAAGCCCCGGGGTGCCGCCCTGTCAATCCCGGGCGTGCATCGACCGGCTCAGCCGACGGGTTCGGGGGTGTGCGCCGGCGGCATCCCGAGCGCGCGGCGGGCGGTGGCCTCGTCATCGACCGTGCAGGCGATCTGCACGAACCGGCCGTGGTGCCCGACCGTGAGGATCCCGGTCACGTTGACGCCGGCGTCCGCCAGGCGCTCCGTGAAGGCGGCGATGCCCCCCGGCTGGTCCTCGACCTCGACGACCAGGGTGTCACCCTCCACGAACGGGATTCCGAGGCTGCGCAGTGCGGCACGCGTCGCCGCGTCGTCATCGGTGGTGATGCGGGCGCACATGCGGTCGCCCGTGCTGGTGCCCACGACGTGCTCGATGTTGATGCCGCGGGCGGCGAGGGCACGCGTGACGTGGGCGAGCTCGCCCACGCGGTTCTCGAGTTGCATGACGAACGGCTGGCCCACCCGCGTCTCCTCGCTGCGCCACCGGTCCTCGGCGGGATCGAGCAGGGATCATCCCGACCGACCGGCGGCGGTCACAAGGGTCCTGCGACATGTCCGACCGGGGCCGGATGTCCGGCGCCGGCGCGGCAAACGGCGGGGCGAACGGCGGCGGGCGCCGGTCAGCGGGCGCCAGTCGGCGCTCGGCACGGGGTATGAGGCGGAACGGCGGCGGGCTCCGGTCAGCGGGCGGTGCGACGCCCGTCGAGCGCCAGGCGCTGCATACCCAGGATGGTCAGGGCGTCGGTGATGCGCCCGACGTGGCACATCGCGAGCGCCTCGTCGAAGTCGACCCAGCGCAGCTCGATCTGCTCGGTGCCCTCCGGCGACGGCACGCCCGGCTCCAGGCCCCGGGCCAGCCACACGATGGAATCCTCGTCGGTGACCGAGTTGGACAGGTGCGCACGCACCAGCTCGCCCCAGCTGCGCGCCGTGTAGCCCGTCTCCTCCGCCAGCTCGCGGCGGGCCGCCTCGAGCGGGTCCTCCTCCGGGCGCGCACCGCCCTCCGGGATCTCCCAGGACCAGGCCCCCAGCGTGTACCGCCACTGGCCGACGAGCAGCACGCGGCCCGCCTCGTCCAGCGGCACCACCCCCACGGCTCGATGCACGAAGTGCACCACGCCGTAGATGCCGAGCTGTCCGTCCGGGCGGATGACGTCGTCCTCCCACACGGTGAGCCACGGGTTCCGGTACGCCGTTCGGCGTGCGAGCTGCCGCCAGGGGTTGCTGCCGTGGTCCATCGGCCGATCGTACGCGCCCCGCCGCCGCACCGCGTCACCGACGCCGGAGGTCGGGGCCGGCGCCGCCGGCTGTGATGGATTCGAGACATGGCGCGGGCGAAAAGCCGTGCGGACGGCATGCCCGGGCGGGCACGCTTGTAGCATCGTTCCGCCTGTCGGAACGGAGCGGAGGCCTGCGCGCGTGGAACAACCGGTGATGTCGCTCGACCGATCCGATGACGGCTCCCTGTCGTCCGTCCGCAACGCTGCCCGGGTGCTCGGCGCGTTCACTCCCGCGGACCGCGACCTCGGCGTCACCGAGATCGCGGGCCGCCTCGGCCTCGCCAAGAGCACGGTGCACCGCCTGCTCTCGACGCTCGTGGCGGAAGGGATGATGGAACGGAGCGGGAACCGCGGCCGCTACCGGCTGGGCCTGCGCCTGTACGAACTGGGGACGATGGCGCCGCTCCGCTCCGAGCTGCACGGCGCGGCCGTGGGGCCGATCGACGACCTCCTGGCGCACACCGGCGAGAGCGTTCACGTCGCCGTCCTCGACGGTCCCGACGTGGTGGCGGTCGACCGGCGCGAGTCGCCCGGGATGCTGCGCCTGCTCGGCCGCATGGGACACCGTCACCCTGCCCATGCGACGAGCGCGGGCAAGGTCCTGCTCGCCTACCTCTCGCTGGCCGAGCGATCCGCCCTCTTCGACGGGCAGCTGCTGGCAGCGCCCACCCCCCACACGATCAGCGACCGCGCGAGGCTGGAGGAGGAGCTGGCCAAGGTCCGCTCCCGCGGCTGGGCCGAATCCGTGCACGAGCACGAGCTGGGCCTGGCCTCCGTGGCCGCCCCGATCCGCGACGCACGCGGCCGGGTCGTCGCGGCCGTCGGCGTGGCCGGGCCGAGCGCCCGCTTCGGTCGGGAGAACGTGCGACGCCTCGCCGTGGAGACGACGCGGGCCGCCGACGCGATCTCGGCACGGCTTGGCTACCGGCCGCGGGAGACCGGCACGCGGGCCGGACGCTAGCCCCGGCGCAGGTTCCCGGCGGCACGGCGCCGCCGGCGGGCGGGATCCGACCGGGACCCTAGCTCCTGAACCCGGAGTCGGCCGACGAGGCGGCGACCGCCTGGCCGCGCGCCGGCTCCGGGACCGAGGACCCGGACGCGCGGCGGCTGCCTTCGACGTCCAGCACGTAGCCGATCCCCTGGAACGTGGTGATCGGCCCCGGCTCGCCCGGCGCGGCGCCCAGCTTGCGACGGACGCGGCTGATCCACACGCGCAGGTACTGCAGGTCGTCCCGGTACTCCGGCCCCCACACCTTGGTCAGCAGCTCGGTATGGAGCACCACCCGGCCGGCGTTGGCGGCCAGGTGCTGCAGGAGCAGCCACTCGGTCCGCGAGAGGGAGACGATCTCCCCGTTGCGCGTGACCATGCGGCGCTCGAGATCGATCTCGATCTCACCCAGGCGGACCACGCCCGCGCCGGGCGAGCCGGCCGAACGCCGCAGCACCGCGCGCACGCGGGCCGCAAGCTCGTCGGGGTGGAACGGCTTGGCCACGTAGTCGTCCGCGCCGAGGTCCAGCCCCTTGGCCTTGTCGGCCGTGGAGCCCTTCGCCGTCAGGAGGATGACCGGCACGGGGCGCCACTCGCGCAGCTGTCGCATCACCTCGATCCCGTCCAGGTCCGGCATCACGATGTCGAGCAGGACGATGTCCTGGCGCACCTCCTCGGCCTTGCGCAGGGCCTCCTCGCCGCTGTTAGCGGTCACCACGCGGAAACCCTCGTCGTGCAGGGTGAGCGCGACCAGCTTGGTGATCCGGGGCTCATCGTCGGCGACGAGGACGAGCAGCTGATTGTTCATGCTTCCTCCTCGTTGAAAACAGTCAGGTCAAATCCGAACTCGGACCCGCCACCCGGACGGGGCCGGGCCCAGGCGTGGCCGCCCATGGCTTCCACCAGGCGGCGGCAGACGAACAGCCCGATTCCCGCGCCCCCGTTCATCCGGGATGCGGTCACCGAGCGATCGACGAGATCGAAGATGCGGTCGGCCTCGTCCACGGGAAATCCCGGGCCTTCGTCGAGGACCCGGACCTCCACACGGTCGCCGACCTCGGCAATGGTCAGCAGCACTGTACCCCCGGGAGGGCCATGCCTGGCGGCGTTGGCCAGGAGGTTGCGCGCGGCCTGCTCGACGGAGGCGCGCTCGGCCCGCACCGGGGGGAGTCCGGCGGGTGTCTGCACGACGAACCGCGTGCCGGCGAACCTCGTTCGCTCCGCCTCGACCAGCTCCGGCAGGACCCGCTGGAGCAGCACCGGCTCGCTCGCGAGTGACCCGGGCGTGATGGACTCGAACCGGGCGAGCACCAGCAGGTCCTCGACCAGCCGGTACAGGCGATCCGACTCGGCGGCGATGTCGCGGTAGACCTCCTGCCGGACCGCGGGGGCGAGCGAGCCGCGGGCGCCGCCGAGCACCTTCGACCCGGCGTAGATGGTCGTGACCGGGGTCCGCAGCTCGTGTGACAGCACCCCGATGAACGCCTCGTGGGCACGCCTGGTGGCGCGGGCCTCGGTCACGTCGCGGATCAGGAAGATGGTCGCCGTGACCGGGGCGAGCCCGGGCCCGAAGCCGGCATCGGCGGTCACGGGGTACGACGCCAGCGAGAGCCACTGCCCGGGCCGGGTGCGGAGCTGCAGCTCCACCGGCCCCTGCGGGTCGGGCGCACCGGGGGCCGGGGCGCACGCGTCCGGATCGTCCAGCGACACGCGGACCTGGTCCCAGCACTCGAGCCGGTCACCGAGGAGCGCGCGGGCCGCCGGGTTGGCACGGCGGATGCCGCCGTCCGGATCGCAGACCACCACCCCGTCACCGAGGGCATCGGTCATCGCGGCGAACTCGGCGGCACGGGCCCGCTCCGCCTGGGTCAGCCGCCCGAGGCGCGCCTCCGCGGCCGCGTGCTCGGTCACGTCCCGGGCGACGCAGACGATGCGTCCGGTGCCGACGTCGCGCCCGGCGTATCGGAGGGAGACCTCCACCGGGATCAGCGAGCCGTCCCTGCGACGGTGCAGCGTGCCGACCGTCCGCGACGGGAGCCTCCCGTCGAGCAGAGGCTCCAGCAGCGCGCGGTACCCGCGCTCGTCGTAGAGCGGCTGGAGGTCGAGCGGCGTCATCCGCAGGAGCTCGTCGCGCGTGTATCCCACCTGGGCGGTCGCGCCCGCGTTGGCGTGGACGAACCGCAGGGTCACCGGATCGAGCAGGAAGACGCCGTCGGACACTGCGTCGAGCACGGCCGCAAGCTCGCCCCGGTCAGACCGGCCGGTCGGACCTCCGAGGGGCGTCTGCTCCGCCACGGTCGCCTGCCCCGTCTTCCCGGGGGCAGCCTCCGCGCGGGCTGCTGTCGACATCGATTCTCCCGTGCTGGGTCCCGACGTCCGGCGCCGGGCACGGACGACGAGCCGTCGGCGAGCGCCCCGCCGACGCGCGTGTCCTATTGCGACACAGCGGCCGTCCCGCGGTCCCCCGGTACGGGTCGGGATCCTGTTGCGAAACCGTTGCAGTCCGGCCGAACCGGCCCCGCGCGGTCTACGCCCGGTGGGCGCGGGCGGCCCGCTCCTCGTCCTCGGAGAGGGCCCGGATCTCGGCACCCACCTCGCGCAGCCACTCCCGCACCCCCAGCAGCAGCGGGATCACGGCTGCGGCGACGCTCCAGAGCCCGAAGATGAGCCCGAGCGCGGCCATCGCGACGGCGACGCCGATCAGGAACGGGGCGATGGAGCCGACCGGGATCCGCCCGCCCTCGTCCCCGAACGGACGGTCCTCGCCCGGCCGCTCGCTGGTGCCGATCAGGTCGAAGATGCGCGCCCCGATCCCTGCCGGCTGCGTGGCGACCCCCGTCGCGCCCTGGGGCTGGCCGCGGCGAAGCATGAAGAAGAGCGAGAACGATGCCACGCCGAAGCCGGCCAGCAGGACCGTCCCGATCGCGTCCTGGCTGAGCAACCAGTAGACCGTGGCGACGACGACCGCGAAGAGGCAGCTCCGGATGAAGACGCGGGTTTCCTCGGGCACCGGCTAGCCCCCCTGCGTCAGCGGGGATGGTGCCGCCCCACCGCCCGTCGCCTGCGCGGCCATCCGGGCGTCGAAGACCGGCCGATCCGAGCGGATCGGCGGGATCGAGTCGAAGTTGTGCTCGGGCGGCGGGGACGTGGTGGCCCACTCGAGGGCGAACCCGCCCCAGGGATCGTCGGGCGCCGTGGCCGGCTGGCGCAGGGCGGCGAAGATCGCCACCAGGAACGGGATGGTGCCGAGGCCGAGGACGATCGCCCCAACGGTGGCCAGGGTATTGAGGTCGCTCCACCCGGTGGCCGGCGCGTAGTCGGCGATCCGCCGGGGCATGCCGTCCAGGCCCAGCTGGTACATCGGCAGCAGCGTCAGCGGCGTCCCCACCACCCAGGCCAGGAAGTGCAGCCGCCCGAGCCGCTCGTCCAGGAACCGGCCGGTCATCTTGGGGAACCAGTAGTAGAACCCCGCGAAGGTGAGGAAGACCGTCCCGCCGATCAGCACGTTGTGGAAGTGGGCCACGATGAAGTACGAGTCGTTGAACTGGAAGTCGAGCGGCGGCGAGGCCGCCATCACCCCCGAGATCCCGCCGATGGTGAACGTGTAGAGCATCCCGATGCAGAAGAGCATCGCGGTGGTGAGGCGGATCTGGCCGCGCCACATGGTGGCGATCCAGTTGAAGATCTTCACGCCGGTGGGCACCGCGATCAGGTAGGACATCACGCTGAAGAACGCGTCGTTCACCACGCCGGTCGTGAACATGTGGTGGGCCCAGACCGCCATCGAGAGGAAGGCGATGGAGAAGGTCGCGGTCACGATCTGCCGGTAGCCGAAGATCGGCCGGCGGCTGAAGACGGCCACGACCTCGCTCATGATCCCGAAGAACGGCAGGATGATGATGTAGACCTCGGGATGCCCGAAGAACCAGAAGAGGTCCTGCCAGATCACGGCGTCCCCGCCCTGCGCGGGCTGGAAGATGCTCCCGCCCAGGTGGCGGTCGATGAAGAGCATGGCGAGCGCGGCGGTGAGGGGCGGGAACGCGAACAGGATCATGGCCGACGTCACCAGCATGTTCCAGGTGAAGATCGGCATCCGGAACATGGTCATGCCGGGAGCGCGCTTGGTGAAGATCGTCGCGATGAAGTTCACGGCGCCGAAGATCCCCGAGAAGCCGACCATCCCGACCCCCAGGATCCAGAGGTCCATCCCGGTCCCCTGGGTGTAGCCGTCCGACAGCGGGACGTACGAGGTCCAGCCGTTCTGCGCGGCACCCCCGGCCACACCGAACCCCGAGACGACGATGATTCCGCCGAAGAGGAAGAACCAGTAGGACAGCGCGTTCAGGCGGGGGAACGCCATGTCCGCGGCGCCGATCTGCAGCGGGATGAAGTAGTTCCCGAACCCGATCGCCACCGGCGTGGCGAAGAACAGCAGCATCAGCGTGCCGTGGATCGTGAACAGCTGGTTGTAGTCCGAGGTCGTCATGAACTGGAGCCCCGGCGCTGCCAGCTCGGCCCGCATGAACTCCGCCATCAGCCCGGCCAGCAGGAAGAAGACGATCGCGCTGCCCAGGTACATGAGCCCGATCTTCTTGTGGTCGGTGGTGGTGAGCCAGCCC
>JAJYDP010000627.1 GCA_021777365.1 Chloroflexota bacterium
CGATCCGGCCGTTGAAGGTGGCCGTCGTCACGGCCGCGCGCCCGAGCTCCGCCGCGCGGCGCCGGAGGTTGGCGAACGCCGCGTCGCGGATCTGCTCGGCGGAGCATTCCCAGCGTTCGGCGACCAGCGCGTCCACCAGAGGAAGGGCCGTGCCGATCTCGAGACCGAACTCGACGGCGCAGCCCGGCTCCACGACCGCCCTGACGAGCTCCTCGCCGGGCCGGTCGATCCGGGTACCCGCCAGCAACGGGAGCACGCGCGACGCTGCCCACCCCCAGGGGACCGGGCGCGGCATGAGACGCGAGGCCCGCCTGAGCGCCCGGACCTCCCGTGCGATCTCCTTCGTGACGCTGGCGACGTCCCGCGTGATCCGGGTCTCCGGTGATGGTCGTGCTGCGCCCACTCGCGCAGCATGCGCGCTCGACCTTCACGCTCACTTATCGCTGCGGCCCGAACCGGTGCTCGGCAACCTACGTTCCGCCCTGCACGACGAGGTGGGGCCGAACAGCACCGGTCGGCCAGCCGACGGGTCGCTAGATTGACTTGCGGTACCGCGGCGGAGGCTCGAGAGGCGTCGGATGGAGTTCACGCTCAACGGGCGGGGCGTCTCGACGGAGGTTCGGGCGGAGGAAACCCTCCTCGAGGTGCTGCGCGAGCGGTTCGGTTTGCGCTCCCCGAAGGATGGCTGCGCGCCGGAAGGATCGTGCGGGGCGTGCACCGTGCTCGTCGACGGCCGGCCGGTCGTCTCCTGCGCGCAGGGCGCCGGTCGCATCGAGGGCCGGGACGTGGTGACCCTCGAGGGGCTGCCGGCCGAGGTCCGTGACGCGTGGGTGGAGGCGTTCTCGTCGGCCGGTGCGGTCCAGTGCGGCTATTGCACTCCCGGCATCGTGATGAAGGCCGAGGCGCTGCTCCGCCGATCGGCCGACCCGTCGCGCGAGGCGATCGCCCGGGCACTGGCCGGCAACATGTGCCGGTGCACGGGCTACGTCAAGGTGATCGACGCGGTCCGCCGGGCGGCGGCCGAGCGTCGCGGAGACGGAGTCGAGCCCGGGCCCGCCACGGTTCGCGCGGGCTCGCCGGCCTTCGCCGCCACCTTCGCCGGCGCAACGGGCGTCGACCTCGCGCCGGCGCCGCCTGACCGCGTGGGTGTCCCCACGCCGAAGTGCGCCAGCCGCAGGCTCGTCCTCGGGGAGCACCTGTTCGTCCGCGACATGGCCGTCCCCGGCATGCTGCATGCCGCGCTTCGCTTCTCGGACCACCCGCGCGCCCTGGTGCGGCGAATCGACATCAGCCGGGCGGAGGCGATACCCGGCGTCGTGCGGGTCGTGACCGCCGCGGACGTGCCCGGGCCGCGGTACCAGGGATTGATCACGGCCGACTGGCCGGTCTTCGTGGCCGAGGGCGAGACGACGCGCTGCGTGGGCGACGTGCTCGCGGCGGTGGCGGCGGAGACGCGCCATGCGGCCCGCGAGGCCGCGGCGCTCGTGGCGGTGGAGTACGACGTGCTCGAGCCAGTGACGGACCCGTTCCGGGCGCTGGCGGAGGATGCGCCGGCGGTGCACGAGGGCGGCAACCTGCTGTCGGTCTCGACCGTCCGGCACGGGGACGTCGAGGCCGCTGTCGCATCGGCGATGCACGTCGTGACGGAGACGTTCCGCACGCAGCCGGTCGAGCACGCCTTCCTGGAGCCGGAGGCCTGCCTGGCAATGCCGGCCGGCCGGGACGGGCCGGACGCCGGACACTGCTGCGGGGACGGCCCGGACGCCGGCCGCGGCCGCGGGGACGGTGGTTCCATCGAGCGTGGCCACCCGCAGGCGGGGGAGCGGTTCCCCAACGGCGGCCCTCCCGTCGGCGAGTTCGCGGGCGCGGGCGCCCCGGTCGTCACAGAGCTCACGGCCCCGGTCCTGCGCGTGTACTCCCAGGGACAGGGCGCCTGGGAGGACCGCCGGCAGATCGCGTCGCTGCTCGGGCTCCCCGAGCAGGCCGTGCGCGTGACCCAGGTCCCCACGGGCGGCGCGTTCGGCGGAAAGGAGGACCTGAGCGTCCAGGGGCAGGCGGCGCTGCTCGCGCTGCTCACCGGCCGGCCGGTCCACCTGGCGCTCACGCGCCGCGAGAGCATCCGGCTGCACCCGAAGCGCCACTCGCTGACCATGGCGTACACCGCCGGGTGCGACGCCGAAGGCCGGTTGCTGGCCGTCCGCGCCCGGATCGTCGGCGACACCGGGGCGTACGCCAGCGTCGGCGACAAGGTGCTCGAGCGGGCCGCGGGTCACGCCTGCGGCGCGTACCGCGTGCCGAACGTCGACGTCGAGGCGCGCGCCGTCTACACCAACAACCCGCCCGCCGGGGCCATGCGCGGGTTCGGGGTCGTGCAGGTCACGTTCGCGATCGAAGGGATCCTCGACCGGCTCGCGGAGCGCCTCGGGATCGACGGGTGGGAGATCCGCTGGCGGAACGCGCTGGATGCCGGCGACCGGTTCGGGACGGGGCAGCTGCTCGGGCCCGGCGTGGGCGTCAGGCGCACGCTCCTCGCGGTTCGCGACACCTACCGGTCGGCGCGGTTCGCCGGGATCGCCTGCGCCGCCAAGAACACCGGGGTCGGCAACGGCATGGCGGAGCGCGGCCGCGCCATCCTCCGCCCCGAACCCGGCGGCTGCGTGACGCTGTTCCACTCGTGGACCGAGATGGGCCAGGGCGTCCACACTGTCCTCCGGCAGATCGCGAGCCAGGAGCTGGGCATCCCGGCCGACCGGATCCGCGTCGTGGTCGACACGGAGCACGAGCTGGACACGGGCCAGACCACGGCGTCGCGCGCGACGACGCTCGGGGGACAGGCGGTGCTGGACGCCGCGCGCCGCCTGAAGGCCGCGCTGGGCGACGGTCGCCTGGAAGATCTGGCCGGCCGCGAGTTCGCCGGCGAGTACGTGGTCGACTGGACCACCGGCAACGCCGCCGTTGAGCCCGTCACCCACTTCGCCTACGGGTGGGCGACCCAGGTGGCGATCCTCGACGACCAGGGCCGGCTGGGGAAGGTCATCGCCGCGCAGGACGTGGGGCGGGCGCTGAACCCCCTGGCGCTCGAGGGGCAGGTCGAGGGCGGGGTGCACATGGGGCTCGGGCTCGCGCTCACCGAGGAGCTGGCGCTCGAGCGCGGGATCCCGGTCGCCGGGACGCTCAAGTCGCTGGGCATCATCCCCGCGGCCGCGATGCCGCCCGTGGAGTGCATCCTCGTGGAGGAGCCGCAGCCCGAGGGGCCGTACGGCGCCAAGGGCGCCGGCGAGGCGGTGCTGGTTCCCACCCCCGCGGCCGTGGCCGGGGCGCTGCACGCGTTCGACGGGCGGTGGCGGACCGACCTGCCGATGCGGGACTCGGCGGCCGCCCGCGCGGCACTGCCGAGGCTGGCGCGGGAGGCGCAGGGGGCAGGCAGGGTGGCTCGATTGGCTGCCGTGGATGGCGGCAAGCTCGATGGCGGGCCGGTGGCCCGTGACGTTCCGGCGGCCGACCGCGAGGACCGAGCGGTCCACCCGGCGGGCGTCCTCGGATAGATTCCTGCCGGCGGGGGCGTCCGGGACGCTGGCAGGCTGCCGGAGCGCCGCGTGCCCACGCCGCGCGGGGCGCACGCGACATGTCGTACGCTTCGCGCGGAGGTGCCAGATGGCCGACAAGACGCCGAAGC
>JAJYDP010000628.1 GCA_021777365.1 Chloroflexota bacterium
GAAGCCGGATTCCTTGTTCGAATCGGAGTAGCCGAGCATTACCTCCTGGCGGCGCTGCCGGCAAGCCAGGTGGTCGCGGTAGGCGGGGTCGCGCACGAGCGCCCGCAACAGGTCGCCGGCCGACTGCAGCGTGTCGAGCGATTCGAACAGCGGGACCACGTCCAGGCGGTCGGCGAGCCCACCCGACGGGTCCGCCGCGCGAGCCAGCTCCAGTACGGCGATGACGTCCTCTGGCGCCCGGGTGAAGCTGATCACGTACCGCCGGCAGGCCTGCGCGCCGAACTCCGCCTGCAGATCCGCGATCGCCCGGAAGGTGTCCAGCACTTCCTCCACGGTCACGCCTGGCGACGCCTCGGCGCGGCCACCTGCACCGGCGTGCAGCAGCGCAAGCGCGGCCTGGTGCACGGCCGCGTGCTGGCGGACCTCCAGCTCGGCGAGGTGAAAGCCGAACGTCTGCACCTGCCAGGCGAACTCCTGCACCTCGCCCCAGGCCACCCGTCCGGCGCCGCCCGCCGTCAGCGCCTGCTGGAGCATCTGGAGATCCGCGAGCAGCTCGGCCGGAGACGCGTACCCTCCGCCGGCGCACGGCTCAGGCCCGGCATGGGGGTCCGCCGACGGCCCCTCGCCCGCGAGCCGGCCGCGCGTGTGGCGGAGCCGCTCCACGACGAACCCGAACGCGCGGCGGTAGGGCTCTGCCGCGAACCGGCGACCCAGCTCGAGCGCCACCTCCGGGTGACGTTCGGCCTGCGACGCCAGCCACACCTCCAGGGCGGGCGAGACGGGCGCACGACCGCTCGAGACGGCGACGGTCTGCAGCAGCCGTTCGGCAACGTGCTCGTAGGCCCGCAGGACGTGTCCGGCCTGGATCCGGAGCGTGGCGCGCGTGACCGCCGCGGTCACGTTCGGGTTGCCGTCCCGGTCACCGCCGATCCAGGTGCCCCAGTGCAGGAAGCAGGGCACGCGCGGCGGGCGCGTCCCTGTCCGTCGAGCGTCCGACCCGCCGTCGAGCTGCACCAGGCGGACCGGTCGGGCCGTGCCAGTCTCGTCCACCTGCCCGGGGCCATCGGTCGCATCGGGGTCCGGCACCATGTCCAGCGCCGCATCGAGCGCACGGAGCGCCCGTGGCGCAGCCCCGAAGAGGGTCGCATCGAAGAAGACCATCGCCGAGCGCACCTCGTCCAGCGGCGAGGGCCGCACCTCCCGCAGGTCGTCGGTCTGCCAGAGGATCGTGATGGCCTCGCGGAGGCGGCGCCGCAGTTCACGGTCCTCCCGGGGCGCGAGCCGCGGGTCGTCCAGCCGGTCGAGCAGGTCGTAGACACGGCGAAGGGCGACGAGCAGGGTCCGGCGGCGGGCCTCCGTGGGATGTGCGGTGAGCACCGGGTGGATCGACAGGCCGGCGAGCAGAGACTCGATGCGGCCGCGATCCCAGCCCAGCGCGGCGAGCTCACGGACTGCGGCCCCGAGGCTCTCACCGACGAACCCCTCGGGCGATGCCCGTTCGCGACGGCGCAGGGCGCGCACGCGCTGCTTCTCCTCGGCCAGGTTCACCAGCTGGAAGTAGCGGGTGAACGCGCGGGCGAGTCGCTCGGCCGTCTCGAGATCGAGCCTGTCCAGCTCCTCGCCGAGCCGTCGCCTCTCCTCCGGGTCCGGCTTCGCGCGGAGCGCGATCGTACGGCCACGCACCCGCTCGACCAGGTCGAGGAGCTGCGGGCCGCCCTGCTCGACGAGTACCTGGCCGAGGAGCGAGCCGAGCAGTCTGACCTCGCGCCGCAGCGGCTCCGACGCTCCCGCGGTCCCGATCCCCTTCGGCTCGGCGCGGACGGCCTGGTTGGGGCGCGGCACGCCGGTCAGCCCTTCGGCTGCCCCGTGGGGCCCACGATCTTCCAGGCGCTCTCCCAGGGCCACTGGTGCTGCATCTGCAGGCTGATGTGGATCCACGCCATGCCCTCGAGCGTCCGGGCCTGCGCCAGCGGACCGACGTCGATGGGACGGAAGCCGATCGATTCGGCCAGCCGGAGGACCTGCTGCTTAGCGTCCTGGTCATCGGCCGCCACGTAGGCGTCCGCCCGCGTGTCGCCCAGGTTGGGATCCTCCTGACGGGCGGCGAAGGCGGTGTTGAACGCCTTCACGACCCTCGCCTGCGGGGCCAGTGCCTGCAGCTCCTCCGCGATCGAGGTGACGCGCCTTCCTTCGGGATCGGGCGTGGGGCGGTTGGTGACGTCGACCACGATCCTGCCCTCGAGCGATGACCGGAGGTCGGACACCACGTCGGCCACCACGGCGGTGGGCACCGCGAGGATGACGACCTCGGCATTGCTGACGGCCTCCGCGTTGGACGCCGCCACGCGTGCGCCGATGTCCGCGGCGATGCCCTGGGCGGCCGCGGGGTTCGAGGAGCTCATCACGACGTCGTGGCCCGCTCGCGTGGTCGACCGCGCGAGTGCCTTGCCAACGTTCCCGGCGCCCAGGATCGCGATCTTCATGGGAGACCCCCAAGGTTGCATTCGGACTCCGCCATCATCCCCGAACCGCGCGCGCGGCGCTGGTGGCGCGGTGGTGCCGCCGTCGGCGGTCAGCCCGTCATGAAGAGGCGGAGGAGGAAGAGCCCCACCGCCACCAGGCCCACCAGCCCAAGCGCGAGGCGCCCGCGCGGAGAGACCCGCGGGCCGAAGGACCTGGCGAAGGGGATCGCGGCAACGACGAGGAACCCGTAGAGGAGATGGATCTGGTCGTGGGGCGCGTGACCCGTCAGCAACAGCACGAGGCCGACCACGGCCCCGATCGCGACGATGCCGACCACGGCCGACTGGAGCGACTCGAGCCGCTGTCCGCCTCCCCGCCCGGTCAGCAGGACCGCTACGGTCCATCCGAGCGCCAGCAAGGTCCCCGCGACCGCCGCGTAGGCGATGGTCCGATGCAGCTGTTCCACGTCGGACATGATGCCCCAGGTCGGCCCCGCGCTGCCGGCCCCCGGCCCATCGGTCCGGGCGATCGGATGGAACGACGGGATGGCGAGGAACGGGTACCCTCGGCGACGTGCCCCGCCTCCGCCACCAGGCCGCCCTTCACCCGACGGTGGCGCACGGGCGCGCCATGCGCCAGGCCGAGCCCGGACCAGGGCTGCCGGCGCCCGGGACGGTCGACGCCACGCAGCCACGCGAGCCCGCAGAGCTCCGCGCCGCCGTCCTGCGCTGGTCTGCCGGGCACCGGCGGCCGCTCCCGGGGCGGGAAACACGGGATCCATGGCACGTGCTGGTCGTCGAGGTGATGTCCCAGCAGACGCAGATCGGGCGTTCCCTGGTCCGGGCGGAGGCGTTCTGCGAGCGATACCCGGCGCCGGAGGCCCTTGCCCGGGCATCGGCGGCGGACGTCGTGAGGGCCTGGGCCGGCCTGGGCTACAACCGGCGCGCGCTGGCGCTGCGGGAAGCGGCGCGGGCCATCGCCGAGCGCCACGGGGGGCGAGTGCCTTCCGACCTTTCCGACCTGCTCGCACTGCCCGGGATCGGCCCGTATACGGCCCGTGCCGTCGCCGCGCGGGCCCACGGCGTGGCGGTCATGCCCATCGACGTGAATATCCGCCGCGTCCTGGGCAGACTGACGGACACCGTTCGGCCCGCGGCGATGCAGGCGCTGGGCGACGCCATCGCCGGGGCGCCGCCGGCAGCCGACG
>JAJYDP010000629.1 GCA_021777365.1 Chloroflexota bacterium
AGGGCCGGGCCGGCTCTCGCCCTCCGGATCCCGCCCGGGGCCGCCGCTCCACCGCCGCCACCGACGTCGGCTCCACCGCCACCGACCCCGGCGCGCCGGGGCGCCCGCCGTTGTTCACTGATCGTGGAACGTGGCCAGGGGCGAGGCCGACCCGGCATCGGCCCGGCCGATGGGCACCGGGGCGGACCCGCGTGGGGGACCCGGTCCGTCACGGGTGGGGCGAGGCTGCGCGCGGCGCAGGCGTGGGCCGCCATGCCCTCATTGGTGGCCGGGTGCGCCTGCGGTCGGCCGGACATACGGCCCGCGAGTGTTGATGCCCGCGGGTGTTGATGTGGACGGCGGGTGTCTACAGGACGGCGGGTGTTGATTGACGGCGGGCTCTCGATGCGGCAGCGTGGACCACGTGACTGGCGGTCCGAGCTGGCGCGTGGGAGACCGATCCATCGTGCTGGCGCACGGCGACATCACTCGGTTCCCGGCGGATGCCATCGTGAACGCCGCCAATGAGCACCTTGCCGGCGGTGGAGGCGTCGACGGGGCCATCCATCGCGCCGGCGGCCCCGAGATCATGGCCGAGCTGGCCTCCCGCTACGGGCCCACGCGCCGGTGCCCCACCGGACGGGCTGTCGAGACCGGTGCTGGCCGACTGCCGGCGCGCTGGGTGATCCACGCCGTCGGGCCCCGATGGCGGGGCGGTCGATCGGGGGAGGCCGAGCTGCTCGCGTCGGCCTACCGGGCCTCCCTCGAGCTCGCGGACCGCCTCGTTGCCCGTTCCGTGGCCTTCCCGGCGATCAGCTGCGGCATCTACGGCTACCCGCTCGACGAGGGCGCCGGGATCGGGCTGGAGACGGTCGCGGCGTGGCTGCGTGGCTCTACCGGCATCGAGCGGGTCACGTTCGTGCTGTTCTCGGGCGACACGTTCGAGGCGTTCAGGCGCGGGCTGGACCGCCTGCCGGCCTGACGACGCGGGCTGGACCGCCTGCCGGCCTGACGACGCGGGATGCCGCGCTGCCGACCTGACGACCCGGGATGCCGCGCTGCCGACCGGACGACGCGGGCTGGACCGCCTGCCGGCCTGACGAACCGGGAGCCGCGCCGGCGGCACCACCTGCCCGCCTGCCGGCTGACCTCCGCATCACGCGGCCGACCGTTCCGCCTCCCCGTCCCAGGGTGGTGGCGGTGTGCGCATCGTCCGGACCGGCGAGAACACGAGCCAGAGGACCGCCACCAGGCCGCCTACCGCGCCGGCGGCGATCGCCGCGCGGATGCCGATCACGGCTCCCAGCACACCGCCGATCAGCGAGCCGATCGGGAAGACGCCCCACACGATGAACCGCATCGACGCGTTCATGCGGCCCTGCAGGCGGTCGGGCGTGATCGACTGTCGGAGGCTGACCTGGTTGATGTTGTAGACCGTGCTGCCCGCCGTCCCGAAGAACATCGACGCGAAGAGGAGCGCCATCGCGGTGGACGGCACGGCGACGGGCACCAGCAGGTTCGCCAGCGAGCCCGCGAAGATGGCGACCATGAGCGTGTTTCCAAGCCCGATCCGGGTTGACATGCGGCCCGCGACCACCGCGCCCGCCATGGCGCCCAGGTTCGCGAGCGCGAACGCCAGTCCGATGCGGATCGCGTCGAGCCGCAGCTCCCGGGTCGCGAACAGGATCAGCGTGGCGAAGGAGATCGAGCCGAAGAGGTTCGAGGTTGCCGTGGTCGCCGCGATGGACCGCAGCACACGGTTGCCCAGGATGACGCCGAGGCCCTCGCGCATCTCCTCGATCATGTGCCGGCGCGCGTGGGCAGGGGCCGGTGCCGGCTCGGCCTTGCGGACCAGCAGTAGCATCGCCGCGCTGAAGAAGAACGACAGGGCGTCGACGAGGATCGCCTCCGCCGCGCCGAAGAGCCCGACCAGGACCCCGCCGATGCCTGGCCCTCCGAACTGTGCCGCAGACCGCGACAGCTCCATCTTGCTGTTGCCCTCGATGAGGTGGTCCCGCTCCACCAGGACTGGCATGTACGACTGGTAGGAAACGTCGAAGAACACCGTGGCGGCGCCGGTAACCAGCGAGACGGCATACAGCAGTGGCATGGAGAGGTGGCCGGTGATCCCGGCCAGCGGCACGCCGAGCAACGTCACCGCCCTTACCAGGTCGCCGGCGATCAGGATCGGCCGCCGCCGTATGCGATCCACCCACACGCCTGCCGGGAGGCTGATCAGCAGGAACGGGAGCATCTGGAGCGCTGACAGAACGCCCATCTGGACGGGCGTCGCGTGGAGCGTCAGCGCCGCCGCGAGCGGCATGGCGAACTGCGTCACCTGCGAGCCGAACTCGCTGACGGTCTCGCCGGTCCACAGCTTCAGGAAGTCGCGGTTCCGCCACAGGGAGCCGGCGGCGAGCTCGACGGCGAGGGGAACCGCGCTGCCGATCGCGCCGAGCGGCACGGCAGCCAGCGCCGCGGCGTCGAGCGGCACGGCGTCGAGCGGCGGGACCAGGGGATCGGCGATCGGTCCGCCCGGACCGGTGGCCTCGCGAGCGACCGTGGGGTCCGGCCACTCGGCCGGGCGAGGAGTTGAGGGCATCGGCGGGAGTCTATCGGACGGCGAATCCTGCGGCGCGCCGGCTTCCGATACCCTCCGTCCAACTGCGGAGGAGGGGACCATGGGGCTGCTCGACGGCAAGCGGGCGCTGATCTTCGGCGTGGCCAACGACCACTCGATCGCCTGGGGCATCGCGAAGGCGCTTCACGCGGAGGGAGCGACGCTCGGACTCAGCTCCCTGGAATCGCTGCTCGACCGGCGCGTCCGACCGCTGGCGGCGCAGTTGGGCATCGCCTTCGTCGAGCCCTGCGACGTCGCCGACGACGAACAGATCGCGCGCGTGTTCGACCGCTGGCGGGAGCGCTTCGGTGGACTCGACGTGCTGGTGCACGCGCTGGCGTTCGCGAACCGCGAGGATCTGGACGGCGCGTTCGTCGACACCAGCCGCGAAGGGTTCCACCGCGCGCTCGACGTGAGCGCCTACTCCCTCACCGCGGTCACCAGGGGCGCGCTGCCGCTCCTGCGGCCGGGGGCCAGCGTCATGACGCTCACCTACCTGGGCGCCGAGCGGGCCGTGCCGCACTACAACGTGATGGGCGTGGCCAAGGCAGCCCTGGAGGCGAGCGTCCGGTATCTCGCGGCGGACCTCGGACCTGCCGGGATCCGCGTCAACGCCATCAGCGCGGGGCCGGTCCGTACGCTGGCGGCCAGCGGTGTCTCGGGGTTCCGGGACATGTACGCGCGGTTCCGCGAGATCGCCCCACTCAGGCGAAACATGACCCTCGCGGACGTCGGAGGGACCGCGGTCTGGCTCGCGAGCGACCTGTCGGCCGGCGTGACCGGCGAGGTCGTCTACGTCGACGGCGGTTTCTCGATCCTGGGGGTGGGTCTCGGTGAGTAGGCCGCCGGGAGCGACGCCCGGCCCCGGCCACCCGCGACGCGCGGCATTCGGTCTCGGCGCGGCGAACCGGGCATGAGAAGACCCGGAGGAACCGCTGGATCGGGGTCGTGCCACCGGCCGAAACCGGCAGCCCATCCAACCGAGCCGGGGATCGGATCGCGGTACGCCCGGCAAGCCAGGCGCCCTGTCGCCGGTCCCGAGTCCCGAACGCCG
>JAJYDP010000630.1 GCA_021777365.1 Chloroflexota bacterium
CGCCAGCTCGCGCTCCTGCTCGGCGGAGAGCTGCCGGCGGGTTGATGGCCCGGCGGGGCGTCGATCGGGGGGTCGATCCATGAGCGAAGGGCCCGCGCCGCGCGAGCAATCCGGTCGCGCGGCCTCCCCCTCGCCGCTGATCGCGCCCGAGGCGCTGCTGACACGCATGGGCGACCCCGACCTGCGGATCGTCGACGCACGCTGGTACCTGGGACGGCCCGGCGCGGGCCGCGCGGCGTACGAGGCGGGGCACCTGCCGGGCGCCATCCACCTGGACCTCGACGAGGACCTCAGCGCACCTCAGGGCCCCGGGCGCCATCCCCTGCCGGATCCCGCCGCGTTCGCCCGGCGCATGGGGGACGCGGGGATCGGCTCCCGACAGACTGTGGTGGGGTATGACGACCAGGGCGGCTGGGTGGCCGCGCGCCTGTGGTGGATGCTCGAGCGCCTCGGCCACCGGCATGTCTTGGTGCTCGACGGGGGGCTGCGCGCCTGGACTGATGCCGGTGGGCGGCTCACCACCGAGGTCCCGGCCCGGCCTCCCGCGCGCCTCGAGGTCGACGGCGGGTGGACCGGCACGATCGACCGGGACGCCCTGCGGCAACGGCTCGGGCAGGTGGTGGTGCTCGACGCACGGGCGGCGGCGCGGTACCGCGGCGAGGTGGAGCCGATCGACCCGGCGGCGGGCCACATCCCCACCGCGACCAGCGCGCCCTTCGAGGCGAACCTCGGCCCGGACGGCCGGTTCCTGCCACCCGACGCGCTCGCCAGGCGGTTCCACGACCTCGGCGCGGACGGGGCAGGGCAGGTGGTGACGTACTGCGGGAGCGGCACCTCCGCCCTTCACCACGCGGTGGCGATGCGCCTGGCCGGCCTGCCCGACCCGATCCTGTACGTCGGATCGTGGAGCGACTGGAGCCGGGCGGGATACCCCGTGGCGACCGGGCCGGAACCGGGATCGCCGCGGTGAGGCTTGCCGGGGGCCGGCGCTCGGCGCGGCGGGCCCGGTCGGTCCAATTGAGGCGCGATGCAGTGCATCTCGACCGTGCGGTCAATCCGCGCGCGTGCCATCCTCTGCGGGGTGGGAGATCCCCCGACGCGCACCGATCTGCCGCGTCGGGACCTGCAGGAGAGATCGTGGGTCATGAGTCCGGATCCGGCTGAGCCCCGCGGCTCCGCAAACTCGCGTCAGGGCGGCCGGGATGCATCCCGCCGAGCAGGCGCCAGCCCGCTCGTCCAGGAGATCATCCTGGCGCACATCCACGACGCGGTGTTCGCCACAGATCCCGATAACCGCGTCACGTTCTGGGCGCCGTCCGCCGAACGGCTGTTCGGGCATCCCGCGGACGAGGCGGTCGGGCGCCTGTTCGGCGAGCTCCTTCCGTACCGGATCGAGGGCAGCGACGACGACGCCACGTTCTTCGCCACGCTCCGCGAGGGCCGGACCTGGCGCGGCACGGGGACGGTGCGGCTGCGCGACGGGACGGAGATGTGGATCGAATCCGCGGTGCAGCCGATCATCGATGATGGCCGCTTCGCCGGCAGCGTCACGGTCAGCCGCGACATCACCTCGTCGATGCGGGCGCAGCGCGCGCTGGTCGAGCAGGAGCGGTTCGTCGACGCCATCGTGGACACGGCCGGAGCGCTAGTCCTCGTGCTCGACGCGACGGGCCGCATCGTCCGCTTCAACCGCGCCTGCGAGCGGGTGAGCGGCTACGCGTACGCGGAGGTGGTCGAGCGGTTCGTGTGGGACCTCCTCCTGCCCGAGGCCGAGGTGCCCGCCGTGCGCGCCGCGTTCGACGCGCTGCGGGCCGGGGACTTCCCCAACACGTTCGAGAACCACTGGCGGACGCGGGACGGCGTCCTGCGCCTGATCGCCTGGTCCAGCACCTGCCTGGTAGACCGGGATGGCGCGGTAACCCATGTCATCGGCACCGGGTTGGACATCACCGAGCGTAGCCGCACCTCCGATGCGCTGCGCGGGATCGAGGCCGTCGGCCGCCTCCTGGCGAGTGCCGGGCCGACCGACGATGTCCTCGACGCCGTGCTCCGGCGGCTCTCGGACCAGATGGGCTACGGCCACCTCGCACTCCTGGTCCGGGAGGGCGATCGCTGGCGCCTCGGCGCCCAGCTCGGATATGCGGCGGTTCCGGACTACTTCGATCCGGCAGCGGGCGTGATCGGCCGGGTGATCCGGACCGGGCAGCCTGCCTTCGTCGCCGACGTGCTCGGGGACCCGGACTACCGGGCGGACAGCCCGGAGGTCCGCAGCGAGATCTGCGTGCCGCTGCAGGCAGACGGGGAGACCCTGGGCGTCCTCGACGTCGAGTCCACCGCAGAGGCTCCGCTCACCGGAAGCGACCTGCAGCTTGCCCTGGCCGTGGCCGATCGGCTGGCCAGCGCCCTGCTGCTCGGGCGTGAGCAGCAGGCGCTGCGCGAGCGGGCGCGCGTGTTCGCGGCGCTGACGGAGTTCGGGCACACGGTGAACGCGATCCACGACACGGGGCAGCTCTGGCCGAAGCTGGTGGAGGGCGTCGGGTCGGTGGTGCCGTGCGACCTGGTCTCCCTGACCACGCTCGATCGAGCCAGCGGGGAGTACATCGTTCGCGCGGTGACGGGCGCGCACCAGTCGGTCGTGGGGAACCCGGTGCGTCCCGGCGAGGGTGCCGCCGGCGGCGCGATCGCCGGTGGCACGCCCATCGAGATCGAGGATCTGCCGCGCGAGCGGTACGCGGCATCGGTCCGCGACCTCATCGGCCCCGACTCGCTGACGGTCATGGCCACCCCGCTGATCCGCGAGGGAACCATCCTCGGCGCCCTCGTGCTCGGCCGCGCGAGGCCACGAACCTTCAGCGGCCTGGAGCGCGAGGCGGCCGACCTGCTGGCTGCCCACGCCGCCCTGGCGGTCGCCAATGCCCACCTCCTCGAGGAGGTCTCCGAGCTTGCCGTCCACGACGCCCTGACCGGCCTGTACAACCGCCGCCATTTCGACGCCGAGGTCGACCACATGCTGGCCCGCTGGCGCCGCCATCCCTCGGGCGGTCCACTCGCGGCCATCATGTTCGACCTGGACCACTTCGGCGCCTTCAACCGCGAGCACGGCCACCAGGCCGGCGACGAGGGTCTGCGGGCGTTTGCCGGCGTCCTCCGCGAGCGGGTTCGGTCGGTCGACCTCGTGGCGCGCTACGGGGGAGAGGAGTTCGTGGTGATCCTCGAGAGCTGCGGCCTCGAGGACGCGGTCGCGGTAGCCGAATCGATCCGTACCACGTTCGGGAAGCGTGTCATCACGGGGCCAGACGGCACCGCGCTGCAGGCGACGGTCTCCGCCGGCTGCGCTGCGCTCGATCCACGTGCGCCGACGAAGGAGGCGCTCCTGCGCTCGGCCGACGTCGGGCTCTTCATGGCGAAGCGGGCCGGCCGCAACCAGGTGGTGGCGGTCCAGAGCGGCAGCCAAACCTCCTAGAGCGGCAGACCGGCCTCGAGGTGGGCCATGGCGGCGTCCATCAGTGCCAGGTAGTCGCCGTTCTCGCTGGCGGCGGCTGCGAACCAGGCGAACAGTCCCACCCCGATGACCGCCCCGACCAGGTTGCGTACCGCGAAGTCGTCCGCCGGCCGCCCCACCCGTTCGCCCAGCGCCTGCGCAAACGGCTCC
>JAJYDP010000631.1 GCA_021777365.1 Chloroflexota bacterium
CTGATCACGGCACTCGCCATCCCGAACGCGTGGCTGATGGGCGTGCTGATCGCGCTGGCGGAGATCGCCGTGGGCCTGGGCGTGCTCTCGGGGATCGCGTTCCGGGCTGCCGCGTGGGGTGGCGCGGGGCTCTCGCTGCTGTTCTTCCTCACCGCGTCCTGGAGCGTTCACCCGTACTACTACGGCCAGGATCTCCCCTACGGGCTGGGGTTCGTGACGCTCGCGATCGCCGGTCACGGGAACCTGTACGTCCTCGGGCCGTGGCTGGACCGGCAGTTCTTCCCGGCGAGGCCCGTGGGGCGCCACGCGATGGGCCCCGCGCCGGTGTCGGCGGAGCGCCGGCATCTGCTGCACGCGGGTGTGCTCGGGCTGAGCGCCATCGTCCTCGCCGTCGTCGCGCGGCCGCTGCACGACCTGCTGATGCCGGGGTCTGCCACGGATCTGTCGGGCGCCACCGCCGCCGGCACGGGGTCGTCCGCGCCCGCGAGTGCCGGCACCGGGGCAGCCACCGGCAGCGGGGCGGCCGTGGCCGCCCCTGGCCCCGCCGCGTCATCCGCCGCCACGGCGGCCGGTTCGTCCAATCCGCTGGCCATTGCGACGACCGCTGCGGTGGCGCAGGCGGGCGCCTTCGAGTTCCAGGTGCCGACCGCGATCGGGAACGCCGCGCCGGGCGATCCGGGGATCGTGGTGTCACTGGGCAGCGGCAGGTTCGTGGCGTTCGACGCCGTGTGCACCCACGCGGGCTGCACGGTGGGTTTCGATCCGCAGGCGGTCATGCTGGTCTGCCCATGCCACGGCGCCACGTTCGACCCGCGTAACAACGCCCAGCCGGTCTCCGGCCCCACGAACGTCCCGCTGACCGCGCTGCCGATCTCGATCCAGGGCGGGGAGATCACGCTCCGCGCCTGATCCCGGCGTACGCCGGTGGCGCGCGCCCGTAGACTCTCCGCGATGTCCCCGATCTCGATCCGCCTGCGCAGCGCCACGGCGTCGATGCTCGCGCTCCCCTGGCTCCGCCCGCTGCAGGCGTGGTCCGACGAGGGGGTGGCGTTCCGCGACATGCCCGTGGGGGCGAGCCGCCACGTGGTGCGGTTCGTGGACGTCGACGGGGTCCTGTATGCGCTCAAGGAGATGCCCGTCCCCGTCGCGCGCCGCGAGTACGAGATCCTGCGCGAGCTCGAGCGCCGCGAGTTCCCGGCCGTGCGGGCGCTGGGCCTCGTCGAGCGGGGCGATGACGAACCGGCGGTGCTCGTCACGGACTATCTCGCCGGCTCGTTCCAGTTCCGCCGCCTGTTCGAGCGCCTGCCGCCCGGCGCGCGCAAGCACCGTGATCGCCTGCTCGACGCCATGGCGTGGCTGATCGTGGACCTGCACCGCAATGGCACGTTCTGGGGCGACTGCTCGCTGGCGAACACGCTGTTCCGCCGCGACGGCCAGACGCTCCAGGCCTTCCTGGTGGATGCCGAGACGAGCGAGATCCACCCATCGCTCAGCGACGGACAGCGCGCATACGACCTGGAGATCCTGGTCGAGAACGTGGCCGGGGACCTGGCCGACATCGGTGCGCAGATCGGGCGGCCGAGCGAGCTCATCGACGAGGACTTCGAGGCTGCGGAGCGCGTGGCCCAGCGCTACCGCACCCTGTGGGACGAGCTGCACCGCGAGGAGACGATCGGCCCGGCCGACCGCTACCGCGTCGAGGCACGCGTCCGGCGGCTCAACGACCTCGGGTTCGCGGTCGACGAGCTCTCGTTCGAGCCCAGCCCGTCGAGCGGGAGACCGGGAGCCGTCGACGGCGACGCCGCCCAGGGTGCCCCGGGCGCGACCGGCGACGAAGTCGACGGGCACGCGGGTGGCGATCGCCTGCGCCTGCGCGTCGTGGTGGCCGGCCGCCGCTTCCACGCCGCGGAGCTGCGCCGTCTCACCGGGATGGACGTCGGCGAGGGACAGGCCACCATCCTGCTGAATGACCTGCACGAGTACTGCGGGCTGCTCGAGCGCCGTGAGCACGGACCGGTGTCCGAGCAAGTGGCCGCGGAACGCTGGCTGACGGACATCGTGCGGCCGGCGCTCGCGCGGCTCGCCTCGCTCACGTTGCCGGTCACCGACCTGGTGCAGGCCTATTGCGACCTGCTCGAGGTGCGCTGGCTCCTCTCGGAGGAGGCGGGCCACGACGTCGGCGACGATGCGGCGATCGACGCGCTGCGCCGCCGGCGGGCCCCGGCCGAGTCGGCCGCCGGGATGCTCGGGGTGGAGGCGCCCACCGCCGTCTACGATGTGTCCGAGTGGGCTCCCCGCCCGCCGGAGGAGGTGACCGTGAGTGGTCGACAAGGGGGGACCGGGTGACCGCCAACGACGACGCCACCGTGATCGAGGTGGTCGGCCTTCGCAAGCGTTACGGAGAGGTGCTCGCCGTGGACGGCATCTCGTTCGAGGTGCGCCGCGGCGAGATCTTCGGGCTGCTCGGGCCCAACGGCGCCGGCAAGACGACCACCGTCGAGATCCTGGAGGGTCTGCGGAAGCCCGACGAGGGCACGGTCCGCGTCCTCGGGATCGACGCCGCGCGCCAGCCGGCACGGATCAAGGAGCGGATCGGGGTCCAGCTCCAGACGGTCGCGCTGTACCCGTTCCTGACCGTCACCGAGGTGCTGGGGCTGTTCCGCAGCTTCTACGCCCGCAGCCGGCCGACGGAGTGGCTGATCGAGGCCGTCGACCTGGGGGAGCGACGGCACGCCCAGACGCGCCACCTCTCCGGCGGCCAGCGGCAGCGCCTGTCCGTGGCGCTCGCGCTGGTGAACGAGCCCGAGCTCGTGTTCCTCGACGAGCCCACGACCGGCATGGACCCGCAGGCACGCCGGTCGCTCTGGGAGCTCGTGCTGCGCCTGCGCGGCGAGGGCACCTCCGTGCTGCTGACGACGCACTACATGGAGGAGGCCGAGCAGCTCTGCGACCGCGTCGCGGTGATGGACCACGGGCACGTGCTGGAGCTCGGCACGGTCGAGGAACTGGTCACGCGGCGGTTCCGGGAACGTGCCGTGCACTTCGACACGCTGCCCGGGCTCGACCTGGCCGAACTCGGCAAACTGCCCCGGGTCAAGCGGGCCGTCATCGAGGACGGCGAGACGGTGCTCTACACGGCCGACGTGGCGGCCACCATCGGCGCGCTGCTGGCCCGGACGGAGACGCTCGGCCGCGATCCGGGGAACCTCGGGATCCGGCGCGCCACCCTGGAGGACGTCTTCCTCGACCTGACCGGCCACGCACTGCGGGAGTGAGTCGATGTCCGCGTTCCTGACCCTCACCGCCGTCAACATCCGCAGCTTCGTGCGGAATCGCACGGCGCTGTTCTGGACGTTCGCGTTCCCGGTGATCTTCATCCTGCTCTTCGGGGCCATCTTCTCGGGCGGCGGCACGCCCTCGTACAAGATCGGCTGGGTCGACCAGGATGGGACGGCCGCCTCGACGCTGCTGCGCGAGGGGTTTGCCAGGGTCCCGCTGCTGAAGCTGCACAACGGGTCGCTCTCCGCATCCCTCGACGCCATGCGCAAGGGGTCGCTGGACGGCGTCGTGGTCGTGCCGAAGGGATACGGCGCGGCGGTCGCTGCCGCCCGTGGTTCGTCCGCCGCAGGGGCGGGGGC
>JAJYDP010000632.1 GCA_021777365.1 Chloroflexota bacterium
CGACTCCCGACGTCGAGGGCATGCCGCCGACCGGTTGCGGTGACGGGAGCGTCCAGCGCCCGGGCCGGCGTCCGCGCGAGAATGTGCGCCTCGGGGCACGCGCACGGCGGGGAGACGAGACTCGCGCGCCCCGCGGCCGGGATGGTGGTACGGAGGTCGAACAGGTGAGCCAGCAGGGCGAGGTCGAGCGCGCGCCATCGGGCGCCGGCGGGCCGCGTGCCGAAGCGAGCGCCTCCGGGCCACGTGCCGGCACGGCCGGCGCGGCCGCCGCGCCGCACGGTCGCGTCGAGTACAAGTGGATCGCCCTCTCGGTCACCACGCTCGGCTCCGCCATGGCCGCCATCGACTCGTCGATCGTGGTGCTCGGCCTGCCGAACATCATGACCAGCCTGCACTCGGACCTGGTGACCATGATCTGGGTGCTGATGGGCTACATCCTGATGAGCTCGATCTTCCTGATGCTCTTCGGGCGCCTGGCGGACATGTTCGGGCGGGTCCGGATGTACAACGCCGGGTTCGCCGTGTTCACGGTCGGCTCGCTCCTCTGCGCGTTCTCCGGCAACGGCGCCGAGCTCGTCTTCTTCCGGATGGTGCAGGGCGTGGGCGGGGCGATGCTCATGGCCAATGCCATGGCGATCATCACCGAGGCGTTCCCGCCCGGCGAGCGCGGCCGCGCGATGGGGATCAACTCGATCACCTGGGCCGTCGGGAACATCGTGGGGCCGGTGGCCGGCGGCCTGATCCTGGCGTTCCTTTCGTGGCAGTGGATCTTCCTGGTGAACGTGCCGATCGGCGTGCTGGGCACACTGTGGGGCTACCTGGCGCTGCGCGAGGCCGGACAGCTGCGCCGCGGCGAGCGCTTCGACGTGATCGGGATGATCCTCTTCTCGGGCGGCGTCACCTGCCTCCTCGTCGCCCTGTCGCAGGGGATCTCGTGGGGCTGGACGTCGGCGCCGACGCTCACCCTGTTCGCCGGGTTCGTGGTGCTGGAGGCGCTCTTCGTGATCTCCGAGCGCGGTGGCGGGACGCACTTCATCGACCCGTCGCTGCTCCGGTCGCGGATCCTCGCCTTCGGCACCGCCGCGGCCACCCTGCAGAGCCTGAGCATGTTCGCGGTCAACTTCCTGATCGTCTTCTACCTGCAGGGGGTGAAGGGGACCACGCCGCTGCAGGCGGCGCTGATGATCCTGCCCCTCTCGCTGGTGCAGTCGGTGGTGGGGCCGGTCGGCGGCGTCATCTCCGACCGGATCGGGGCGCGGACGCCGGCGACGATCGGCCTGGTGCTCCAGGCCGCGGCCTGCGTGCTCCTCGCCCAGCTGACGCCCACCTCCTCGTACGTCCACCTGCTCGCCGGGCTGCTGGTGCTCGGCGTGGGCGGCGGCCTCTTCTGGTCGCCGAACACGAGCGCGGTCATGGGCGCCGCGCCGGTGCAGCGGCTGGGGGTGGCCAGCGCCACGCTGGCCACGTTCCGGCAGGCCGGGATGGTCACCAGCTTCGCCCTGGCCCTGGCGGTCGCGGCGGCCGCCATCCCGCCGCGCCTGGTGGGCGCCATCTTCCTGGGGACGGCGGTCCAGCTGGGCGGCCCGACCATGAGCGCGTTCACGGTCGGCATGACGCACGCGCTGGTGGTCTCCGCCGTCATCGTGCTGGCAGGCAGCCTGATGACGATCGCTGCGGGGGACACCGCGAAGACCAGGCGCGCCCCGTCCGTCCAGGGCGCCGCATGACCGCGCGGGCCCGATCATGACTGCCCCGTCACGCCCGGGCGCCCACGGCCTGATCGCCCGGGGCACACGCGTGGCTGCCCTCGACATCGGCAGCGACACGGTCCACCTCCTCATCGCGCGCGTCGAGCATGACGACGACCCGTCCCGCGAGGCCGGCGCGGACCGCGCCGGACCAGTGGGGGCGGACGGAACCGCCGGGGATGGTGGCGCCGCCCCGGCACGGCACGAGGTCGCGATCCGGGCGCCGCGGGTCGTGCCCCTGGAACAGCACGGCGAACTGCTCGAGCTCGGGCGGCGCGTGGCACGCAAGGGCCGCGTCGGGCGCCGCGCGGCTGCGCGCCTCGAGGCGGTCGTGGACGCCTACGCGCACCTGGCCCGGCGCAGGAGCGACGTGCTCGCCGTCGGCGCCACGGAGGCGCTCCGGCGCGCGAGCGACGGGCCGGCGATCGTCGAGCGACTGGAGGCGCGCCTGGGCACGCCCGTGCGGGTCCTCTCCCCGTCGCGCGAGGCGGCCCTCGGGCTGGCCGGTGCCGCGCCCAGGCTGGATCCCGCGGGGCAGCAACTCCTGATCGACTCGGGAGGCGCGTCCACCGAGCTGACCCTGACCGACGGCCGCCGCCGCGTGGCCAGCGCATCGCTCCCGGTCGGTGCCGCGCTCCTGGGGGCTTCGCTCGTCGGCGACCCGCCCGAGGCGCTCTCCTGGGCGCTCGGCGCGGTCGTCGTCGGTGCGTCGATGACGTTCGCGCCGGACGGGCGGCCGGTTCGCGCGTGGGCCACCGGCGGATCGGCGCACAACCTGGCGGGCCTGGAGCGGACGCGCGGGCGCGAGGGCCCGCAGCGGCTGACCACCGACGAGCTGGCGGAGCTGGCGGGCGAGCTGCTGCGGCAGCCCGCGCGCGGGCTGGCCCGACGCAGCGGCGAGGACCCGGACCGGGTGCGCATCCTGCCCCCGGGCCTCCTGATCATCGCGGCCGTGCTCGCCCGGTACGGCCTCGACGAGGTCACGGTCGTGCCCGAGGGCCTGCGGGACGGGATGGCCGCCGCGGTCGCCACGATCGGCGACGACTGGTGGAGGGACGGAGCCCCGCTCCCCACCCCGGCCTGACCGAGCCCGGACTGCCTGACCGGGCCCGCCCGCCTGACCGGGCGACCGCGCCCGCGTGACCGGAGCCGCTTGCCCGGCCGGGGCCACACGCCCGATGCGCCGGATCGGAAGGTCCCGCGCCCGGTCACGCAATCCATGCGGCCGGCTGGGCCGAAGGTCGAGGTGAGCGGCAGGCGAGCCCACGACGGGCGACGGCCCGCCGCCACCGAGAGGTCCAGCACCAGATGTCCCAACCCGCCATCCTCACCCACGACCTGCGGAAGGCCTACGGACCCGTCCAGGCGCTGCGCGGGATCGACCTGACCGTTCCCGAGGGCACCATCCTCGGCCTCCTCGGTCCGAACGGCGCCGGCAAGACCACCGCCGTGCGGATCCTGGCCACGCTCCTCGTCCCCGACGCCGGCCACGCCTCCGTGGCGGGGCACGACGTGGTGCAGGAGCCGGACGTGGTCCGCAGCCTGATCGGCCTGACCGGCCAGTACGCGGCCGTGGACGAGAACCTGACCGGCCGCGAGAACCTGGAGCTGGTGGGGCGGTTGCTCCACCTCGATCGACGAGATGTCCGCGCCCGGGGCGAGGAACTCCTCCGCGAGTTCGACCTGGTGGACGCGGCGGGCCGGCCGGTGCGCACCTACTCGGGCGGCATGCGCCGGCGCCTGGACCTGGCGGCTTCCCTGGTGGGGCGCCCGGCCGTCCTCTTCCTGGACGAGCCGACCACCGGCCTCGACCCGCGCAGCCGCGTGGGGCTGTGGGAGGTCATCGAGCGCCTGGTCGCCGATGGCACCACGATCCTGCTCACCACCCAG
>JAJYDP010000633.1 GCA_021777365.1 Chloroflexota bacterium
GATGGCGGCGTCGGTGCCGTGCCCTTCGGCCTCCGGGGCGAAGCGGAACACGATGGCGCCCGAGATGAGCCCGCCCAGGCCGACCACGACGGGCAGCAGCCACGGCCGGGCGACGGCGGTGATGGGAGCGGCGCCTTCGCCCGCCGGGCCGGGCGGGTAGTACCCGGCGATGAGGCCGAGGAAGAGGCGCGTACCCAGTTCGAGCGACGTGAAGAAGACGATCGCGCCGACGCCGGCGACCACGCCGATCAAGGCTCCCAGGATCACCCACTTCCGGAGGTAGGGCGCGGCGCGGATCCGGCGACGGATGGCCAGCAGTAGCGCCGTCGCGCGCAGGCGCCAGGGGATCGCGCCGCTGATGGGACTCACGGCGTGACCCGCAGCGCGACGCCGAGGTCGCCGAGCGCTCGGGCAACCGGCGGAGTGAACGGCGGGAGCCGCTCCAGCGTCAAAGCGAGCAGTTCGCGCCTCCGGGCCACCACGCGGTCCCGAACCGCCCCGCCGCGCTCGCTCAGGTGGACCCGCGTCGCCCGGTGGTCGTGCGCGTCCTTCTGGGTGAGCACCAGCCCGCGGTCCCGCATGCGCGTGACCAGCCGGCTCGCGGGGGATGTCGCGGAGCCGATGGCCGCAGAGATCTCGCTCACGGTCGCGCCGTCCGCTCCGTCGGCGACCACCATCAGTACGCGCCACTGGGCGAACGTCAGCTCCACGCCAGCCTGTGTCAGGGCCAGCGTCGTGACGGCGACCGAGCCGATGGCCAGCGACTCGAGCGCGTCGATCGCGGTGATCGTCTCCATGCTCGCAGCATAGCAGATACGTTCCATATAGAAACTAAACGGCACCACGAGGGCCTGCGGCACACGCTCAGGCCACGGTCACATGCACCTGGTCGTACCCCGTCGCGCCCGCCGGCGCGGGACCGCCCGGCGTCGCCGTCTGCATCGCGCCCGTCCCGTCCGTCGCCCGGACCTCGATGGTGTGCGTGCCCGGCGTGGCCTGCCAGCGCAGCATCCACTGCACCCAGGTCGCCTTCGAGATGGCGCGGCTGAGCATGGCGGTCTGCCAGGGTCCGCCGTCCACCCGGACCTCGACCAGACGGACCCCGCGGTCCGGCGCCCACGCGAGCCCGTCGATGTCGATCGCCCCGGCGGCCAGGTTCGCCCCGTCGGCGGGATAGTCGATGCGCGACTCGGTCAGAATCGGGCCGTCCTTCGCCCAGCCCAGGCGGACCCAGTACGCGTCGAACGCCTCGCGGGTGGTGAGCTCGATCTCGGAGAGCCACTTGGTGGCGGACACGTAGCCGAACAGGCCGGGCACGATCAGGCGCGCCGGGTAGCCGTGCTCGGCGGGCAGCGGGACGCGGTTCATGCCAACCGCGATCATCGGCTCCCTGGCCGGATCGAGCGCCCAGGCGGTGGGGAACCCGACCGTGAACCCGTCGACCGAACGGCCGACGATCTGGGTGGCGCCGGGCTGCACGCCGGCCGCGGCGAGCACCTGCTTGAGGTGCACCCCGGTCCAGAGCGTGTTGCCGATGAGGTTCCCGCCCACCACGTTGCTCACACACGAGAGGGTCACGTACTGCTCGAAGAGCGGCAGCGCAAGGATCTCCGAGTATGTGAGCGTGAGGGGGTGGTCGACCATGCCGGTCACCCTGAGCTGCCAGCTGGAGGCGTCCACCTGCGGCACCAGCAGCTCGGTGTCGATGCGGTAGAACTGGTCGTTGGGGATGACCAGCGGGGTGAGGCCCGGCGCGGACAGCGATTCTGCGGCGGACAGAGGCGGCACCACCTCGGTGGGCACTGGAAGGTTCGCCGACACGGGGGCGCTCGACGGGTGCTGACGGTCGACGAGCAGGTGGCCGAGGGCACCCAGGGCGAGGGCACCGCCCAGGAAGCCGCCGGACCGCAGAAGGAAGCGTCGCCGGTCCCAGTCCGGCATCGCAGGGGCGGCAGGGGCAAGGTCGGCAGGGACAAGGTCGGGCCGCCCGGCAGCGCCCGCGCGGAGAGCCAGTGGGGCCAGGAACCCGGCGTCCGCCAGGAGGACGCGGAGCGTGCCGACGCCAGCTGCCGTGGCCACCAGGGCGTTCAACGCAGCCAGCGGTGCCGGGTCGAGCGGTTGCAGGAGCGCTGCGACGAAGGCCACGAACCCGAATGCGGCGAAGATGCGCCATGCGCGACCGAAGCTGCTGCGGCCAAGGATCCCGGCAGCCGCCGCCACGAGCAGCGCCACCACGACGACCGCGACGTTCAGCGCGGTCTTGTCGTTGGTGCCGAAGAGGGTCGCGACGAGGTCCTTTGCGCCGGGAGGCTGCACGGCGATCACGAGGGTTCCCACCGCGACGACCAGCGACGGGGCTCCCGGGATGACCCCGGCGAGCAGCTCGCTCGCGGCGATCGCGACGGCACCGGCGACGATCCCCGCGGCTGCGGCGCGCGACGGGCCGGCGGTGCGCGGCTCACCGGCGCGGAGGTTGACGGTCGGATTCACGTGGGCAGGCTCTCAGCTCAGGGGCGCGGCGGCGATCGCATGCCGCGAGGGCGAACGGGGGGAAACGCCTCTCCAGCGCGTAGAACACGAGCATCGCCCCTACGGCAAGCGCGCCGTACGCGGTGAGAGGGCTCATCGCGCCAGTAGCCGCTCGAGCTGCTCGACGTGCATCAGGTCGTGCACCCCGGCGAAGAGGAGCCACCCGCCGCAACGAAAGTGGCCGACGAGCGGATGCCGCAGCTCGCAGGGGTCCGCCTCGCGGCCGGCGATGCGGGTCGAGGCACGCTCGATGAACCGCTGGCTCCGTGCGAGGGACGCCCGCAACGCGGCCCCGGTCGCGTCGACGGGCCCCGGGACACCTGGCACGACGGTGGGAGCGTCGGCGGGCCAGCGCCCCGTGGCGGCGAGCATGGCGGCCAGGACGAGCCCCTCGCGGGCCGCGATGGTGTGGCCCAGGGCCTGCGCGACGTTCCAGTCTCCCTCGCCTCCGGGTGCCGCGAGGACGGCCACGTCAGCCCGGCCAGGAGCGCGTCGAGATGCGCCGCCACGGCCGCGTGCTGGCCGGCCAACCCGAGCGCGGTGTCCGGGCCCGAGCGCGCCTTGACCGCCTGTTTCATGACGACGAAGCGCTCGTCCCGGTACTCGCGGTACGGCACCACGAGGTCCGGCGCCTGCTCAGCCAGGGCGGTCAGCCACTCGGGCTCCTGCGGCATCGATCCTCCGCTCCTGTGTCGTGACTGCGACATTCCGCCCGGAGTATGCCCGAGGGACGACAAGGCGGCGGAACCGGCCGGGCCCTCAACGCGTCTCGCTGGCTGCAGGTGCCGCACAGACGTCGGGCCCGCCGCACAGGAGCACCAGCCATGTCCGCTGCATCACGGTTGTTCGGAATCGGGGCTGCCCTCGGTCTCGCCGCGGGACTGCTCGTCGGAGGCAGCCTGACACAGCCGGGACGGGCGGCAGCCACGACACTGTCGCCCGCCCCGAGCGTCTCGTCCGGCAGCGCCGTGGTCGGGGCCTCCGGCGTACCCGCGGTCACAACGGTCTCGACGGGCGGGACGGCCGTCGCGGACGCCGCAGCGTCCGGCACGGCCATCGCGTACCCGTACTTCCCGGGGTCTCCGGGGCTCGCGCCGGACCACACCA
>JAJYDP010000018.1:0-986 GCA_021777365.1 Chloroflexota bacterium
GAACCGCTGCGTCCCGCCGGTGAGGACCGTCGCGCTCGACGGCGAGACGGCGATCGAGGTGAGCTCGGGCGGCGCGGTCACGGTGACGGAGGCCGTGCCGCTCACGCTCCCCGACGTGGCCCTGACCGTGTACGGGCCACCCGAGGTGGCGCCGGCCGTGAACAGGCCCGAGGTGTTGATCGTGCCGGCGGCTGGGTCGACGCTCCAGCTGACGCCGGTCAGCGTGTAGGGCTGGCCGTACTGGTCAGCACCGGCCGCCGTGAACCGCTGCGTCCCGCCGGTGAGGACCGTCGCGCTCGACGGCGAGACGGCGATCGAGGTGAGCTCGGGCGGCGCCGTCTCCACGAGGATGCTGCCGAGCCCGGAGGGCCCGTCCCAGCCGGATTGGCCGGTGCACAGCACCGAGGGGCTGCACGTGCCGTTCGAACCGGACGTGACGTCGTAGTACCTGGTCGTCGACGTCCACGCGTACGCGCCGGCGAGGGTGGACCCGCCGTAGCCGCCCTGCATCGCGTACAACGCCGCGATGAGCGGGGACGACAGGCTCGTCCCGCCGAAGATCATCCAGCCGGTCTTCCCGCTGTACGTCGTGTAGACCTCGAGGCCGGAGTACGGATCGGCGTCGGCCGAGAGATCGGCGACGGCCTTCTTCGAGCCGCACGGGTTGGAGATCCCCAGCGTGCTCGCCTTCCAGGTAGCGTTGAACTGCCAGGACGGGGCGGCGTTGTAGGTCGAGCAGCCGCTTCCTGCGCCCGACCAGACGGTCTCGTTCGACCGCACGCCGGAGCCATCGACGCTGAGCGTGGTCCCCCCGACCCCGATGACGTTGGTGGCCGACGCCGGGAACGAGGTGGCGTAGCCCCAGTCACCCGACGACGCCGTCACGGCGAGGCCCTTCCTGGCCGCGTTGTCCCAGGCCGGGTAGAGGGCTCCGGGGGCGTCGCTCGTGGTGCCGTAGCTGTTGCTGATCGCGACCACATGCGCCG
>JAJYDP010000018.1:996-17864 GCA_021777365.1 Chloroflexota bacterium
GATGTTCGACGCCGTCGTCACCGCCGTCCCGAGGTTGGAGAAGGTGGTCGACGAGGCCTCCAGCAGCAGCAGGCTGCACCGGGGGCAGATCGCGGAGGCTGCCTGCAGGTCGAGATCGATCTCGTTCGCCCACCCCGAGTTGGCTTGGGGCAGGGTCGTCCCACCGCTCTGGTTCGCCTTGACGAAGCACGGGGTGCTCCCGGCGGTGCGACTCCTCAACTGGGCCACGGTGCAGGAATCGATCGGCGCATCCGACGACGACAGCATGGCGGTCCGGTACGTCGTCAGGTTCGAGTAGGCACCCGGGTCGTCATAGGCGTCGATGATCGCGATGACGCGGGACGCGTCACCCTCGCCGGTGATGCCGTAGGCGGTCCGGATCTCCGTCGCGCCGAACGAGATGGACGCCGCCGCCCGCGCCGCGGCCCGGAGCTGTGCCGGCGTCGCCGCGTGATACTCGAGACCGTTCGCGTACAGCAGCCGGGTGATGCTCATGCAGGCCGCCTCATCCGCCCCCGGCTGGCCGCAGATGGGCACGTCCCGGTGGCTCCAGACGGGCGCCGCTCCCGGGCTCGCGCCGAACGCACCCGGCGCGGCGAGCAGCGACATGACGAGCACGGCGGCAACGATCACCGCCTGCTTCCGGGCGAACGCGGTCATGGCACACCAGCCTCCCCGGATCCCGCATGGGCTCGGCGGGATCCCTGCAGCGACGATGCTGGCCAGCGCCTGCCGGGCAGGTCAAGGGCGGGAGTTCCCGAACTGGCGGCTCGGCTGCCGCGGGCTGCGACCCGTGCACGCGTCCCGGCCGGGTGCGGCCCCGTCAGCCCCGTCAGCCGGTCGATTCGGGGGGCACCGGGCGCCGCGACCCCAGCAGCCGGTCGGTCGCCGCGTCGGGCACCCCGCCGTAGAAGCGGCCCAGCACCTGCGCGAAGACGCGGTCGCCGGGTGCGGCGCGCAGGAAGAGGGTCATGCTGGAGCGCAGCTTCAGCGCGTCGACCGGCCCCAGGATCGCCTCGGCGCTGGTCCCCCGCGACTCGAGCAGGGCGCCGGCACAGGCATGGAGGCGCGGCCCGAGCAGCGGGTCGGCGAGGTAGGCGCGCGCCTCCGAGAGCGAGGCGATCGCGTAGTAGCGGGCGGTCTCGCTGTGCCCCAGCCCCGCGAGCTGGGGGAAGACGAACCACATCCAGTGCCCGGTCTTGTACCCGCGGCGCAGCTCGGCGAGGGCACCCTCGTGCACGCCCGCCTGTGCGTCGCGGAAGCGCTGCAGGTCGAACGGGTCGGACGGGTCAGGCATCGCGCGTCACGCCCCGCGACCGGGGCCCGGAGACCCCCGTGCGCCGCGTCGACCTGGTCGTCCGTGGCTCAGTCGTCATCGTCGTCCTCCTCGTGCGAGAGGAAGGCCACGATCGCCACTGCGATGGCCAGCAGGACCAGGAGCTCCACCGGACGCCTCCATTCCGGGGATCATGATCGCCGGTCGGCGTGCCAGCTTGCACGGCACGGCGCCACGCCGTCGGGGGGATCGCGATCCCGGTGACCGCCGTGCCCGATCCCACACCGCGATGCCTGCCGCCGCGGAACGCTGGAGGAACGCTCGCGGGCGACACTGCGCCTGCAACGCGGGGGGCATTGACGCGCGGCCATGCCCGGGCCGCCTCGACCGCGCCGAGCCACTGGCGAGACCGACCCGCGTGGATGCGGAGGTCCGTGCGATGCGCAAGGCCGCGATCCTCGCATTCATCCTGGTCATGGCCGTGAGTGCTGGCGTGCAGGCAAAGGCAAACGTCGGGAAGGTGGCGGGAGCCGCCACGTACTACGCCCTCGGCACTCCGGCGTCCTGGCGGACGCTCTCGATCAGCGCGCAGACAAGCGACCCCGTCAAGGGCACGTGGACGTGGGTACGGCCATCGGGGACGTACAACGGTCCGGTGACCTGTCTTCGCGTGGCCGGCGACGACGCGTGGATCGCGGGCTCTGCCCCCGGGACAGGAGTTGAGCCGATCACTGCCGTCTTCTTCTGGGTCCACGACGGAGGGACGCCCGGCACGCGAGGAGACCTTGTGTTCGGCTGGGGGGCCGATCCGGACCAGACGCTGGCGGACATGGAGACGGCCTGCCAGAACAAGGCGACCGACTTCTTTGGCTACGAGCCGTCTCCTGTCGTGTCCGGCAATCTCACCATCCGGACCGGCAGCTGACCCCGAAGCGCCGGCCGGAGCAGCCGACGCCCGTCTCGAGGAACGCTGGAGGAACGCTCGCCCTCAACACTGAGCTGCAACGCGGGGGGCCGTGACGCGCGGCCATGTCCAGGCCGCCTCGACCGCGCCGAGCCACTGGCGAGACCGACCTGCGCGGGACGCGTCCGGGAGGGATCGAGTCATGGGCTTTCGTTGGGCGGTCGCGACGGCCGTCTGCGTGCTGGTGCTCGGCGCCGCGCCGGCTCTGGGTGCGCAGGTGGCGCCACTCCAGGTCGACCAGGGCACCCGCACGGTGTCCACGGGTGCCTTCACCGTGCAATGGAGCACCTCGGACCCCGAGGAGATCACGAGCCTGTCCTGGCGAGGTTCGCCGAACCTCACCCACCCCTGGGCTCTGAGCAACTGCCCGAGCGGCGGTGACCACGAGTTCTTCGGGAACAGCTGGGATACCCAGAATGACGAGGACTTCCGGTCCCTCGTGGGCTGGGGCACCGCCGGCACGTGGACGGGAGCGGGGGCGAGCCACGTGGCCATCCAGTCCTCCGACACCGGGTGCTACGGCACCAGCGGGGTGCCGGTCAGCACGAGCTACCAGTTCACCGACAACGCGGACTGGTTCCTCGTCCAGAGGAAGTTCTCGTTCGGCTCCACGCCCTTCACCTATGACTTCCGTCCATACATCCCGAGGTTGTACCCGCGGGACGTGTACCACATGGTCGCGCAGCCGAGCAGCAGTGGGCTGGAGCTTGTCACCGAGGATGCCGAGGACTGCGAGTACGGCTGTGAGGTGACCGACTGGAACCGCACCTGGTTCGCCGTGTATGACCCCGGCAGCGGCAACGGCATGGTGGTGCGGCACATCCCGTCACGGTTCAGCGCAGCCCTGTGGATCGACCTGGATGGAGGGTCTCAGACGACCGCCACGTCGGTGGCGCTGCTCCAACCGGCGGGAGGATTCACCGGCACCGTGGTCGACCTGCAATCGATCTGCTTCTTCTCCGGCTGGACGCCGTCGCTGAGCCTCCCGCAGGGATGCCAGGGGAGCTGAGAGGCCGGCGAGGAGGCTCACGGCCCGGGCATGACCGTGTCGCCCAGCTGCCGTGGGACCCGGCGCGGCAGTGCCGGAAGACGGAGGTCACCACCATCGCCGACGCCCAGGAGGTCCTCGCCTTCGCGCAGACGAACGGCCTGGCTGCGCTCTCGATCTGGGCGATCCAGCGGGACAACGGCGGCTGCCCCGGGCGGTCGGGATCGGGCAGTTGCTCGGGCATCATCTAGGGCAGCCACGACTTCAGCCACGTGCTGGAGCCGTTCTCGGGATCCTGACGGCAGACCACATCTGCATGCGGCGGGGCCGTGCCGCCAGGCGGCCGTGCCGCCAGGCGGCCCTGCCGCCCGGCCGCGCGGCATGCTGCACGCGAGCACAGAGGGGAGACGGGCGATGCCGACGATCGAGCGCGCCGGGGTGTCGATCCACTACGACGTCGTCGATGGGTCGGGGCCGCCGATGCTCCTGCTGCACGGCGCGATGGGGACCGCGGAGACGTGGCGCATCGAGGGCTACCTCGACGCCCTGGCCCCGGACTTCCGGGTGATCACGCTCGACCAGCGCGGGCACGGGCTGAGCAGCCGCCCGCACGATCCCGAGGCCTACACGCTCGCCGAGCTCGTCGCGGACCCGGTGGCCGTGCTCGACGCCGTCGGGGCCACGTCGGCCTGCGTCTGCGGGTTCTCGCTCGGGGCCATCGTGGCGGTCGCGCTCGCCGGGCGCCACCCCGACCGGGTGGCGGGGGTGGCAGCCCTCGGGCTGTCCAGCTGCAACCTGGGGTTCGAGGATGTCCGCTGGGAACCGCCGGAAGAGGACCTGATCGAGCAGTTCCGGACCGAGGGCATGGCCTGGGTCGTGGCGACGCTCGAGGCGGAGGGGCGGCCGTCCTGGGCCGACATGATCGCCCGGGCGGATCCCGAGGTGCAGATCGCGATGAGCCGGGCAGATGCATTCGACGCCCGACAGCCGGGGCTCCGACTGCGCGACCTGGCGACGCCGCTGGTCTGCGTCTGGGGCGAGAAGGAACCTCAGCTCGAACGCGCGCGTCAGTTGCCGCTGCCTCCGAACGCTCGGGTCGAGATCATCCCCGGCGCCGACCACGTCGGGGTCGTCGAGCACCGCGAGATGGTCGTGCCGCTCCTCCGCTCGCTCGTGCGCCCGGTCCCCGCCGCCCAGTGAGCCGCCCGCCCAGCGCTCGACGCCGGAGCGCCAGTGCGGTCAGGGCGGGGGGAACGCCCCCGTGCCGGCCGGGCACGGAGTGCAACGGTGCCCCGGCCGTCGGGAGGCAAGCACGCGTGTACGGACCGTGGCGTGGGAGGCGAGGCGCCGGCCGCGGAGACGAGGCGTGGGATCGTCGGGTGAGCGGTCCCAGCTGGTTGTCCCGAGGGTCACTCACGGCCGAACGTCGGCCTCGTCGAGACGCAACTGCGCCTGTGCGGCACCTCCATGTACGTCGGGCTGAACGGCGTCACCTCAGCGGGAACGCCACGGTGCTGGTGCCCGTGGGGCAGAAGGAAGCCCCGCGCCTTTCGTGGCGCGGGGCTTCGAAGCTGCTTGCGTGTCAGGCGAGCGGTCAGTTCCCGATCGGGACCTGCCCGCTGACGGCGTAGTAGCTAACGCAGGCACCCTGGTTCTTGAAGGCGACGAGGGTGTCCGGGTTGACCATGGACTGCCAGCCGCCGTCCTTGCACTGCGCACCTGTCGCAGTGGCCTCCTGGGTCACCGTCACGTTGTCCAGCGCGGGCCCGAAGGCGCCCGGCGTGGTGCTGGTGAAAGTCAGCGTGGTGCTGGGTCCGGTGGCGACGAAGGAATATCCTTCAACTTCCCACATCATGTTGCTTTCGGTGTTGCCTTCGGTGCCGGTGTTGAAGTAGACCGTCGTGGCCGGCGCACCTGTCGCCTGCACCTGCAGCGACTTGTCGCTCGGGCTATAGCAGGCGTTCGGGTCCGGCACCTGCGGGTTGTTGTCGCAGAGCGTGTTCGGGTCGGGGTTCCCCGAAAGCGAGAACTGCACGAAGTACGTGGCGTTGACCGTCGTGTCGAACGTCTGGGTGATAGCACCCGGTGCGTCGCCGTCCATGTCGAGGCTGTACCCGTCGGCGTCTGCGGACTGCCAGTACGACCCGATCCAGTCGACGTTACCGCTGGTCACCGTCCAGCCGGGGATCGCGGTCGCCGTGCCGGTGCCGGCATAGAGCCGCACGAACGCGCCGACGCTGTAGCCGCCGGTGTTGTTGAACCCGCCGTTGGTGAACGCGGCGGCCATCGCCGACCCGGCCAGGGCGAGCGACATCACGACTGCCAGGCCCGAGCCCAGCAGCGATGCTCTCTTCACGCGATCCTGCCTCCCTGCGCCGCGCTGCGCAGCGCACCAAGCGCGGGTCGGTCTCGCCAGTGGCTCGACGCGGTCCCGGCGGCCGGAATGCGGACCGCGCGTCATGGCCCCCCGTCGGAGCGTCCATTGTAAGCCGACATGCAAAGCATTCTTCTGTTGATTCCCCGCGGTTCGGTGCACGACTGCACCGGATTCGGCGGATCGACGGGCCGCCCGCGGCCCGTCATCAGGCATGCGATGCGATCACGGCCGGCCGCCATCGCAGCGCGCCCGCGTGCCAGGCAAGCTGGCACGGATCCCTCGTATCGTTCGCCGTGGAGGTGCAGAGGGGAACGGCACGATGGACGACGTCGACGACGGTGTCCTCGACATGGCGACACCCGAGGGAAGCGTGCAGCCGGCGGGCAGCGTGGTCCTCGACGACCCGCAGCCGCGTCCCTGCCCGTGCGACCCGCGGGCGCGGAGGGTCGGGCCTCGCGGGAGCGTCCCGGTCCGCGCATGGGCGGCCCTCCTGCTGGCCACCGTCCTCGCCGGGTGCGGCTCGACATCGACCGGCGCCGGCGTGTCGACGTCCGCCACCGCGGCAGCCCCCGGCACCCCGGCGACGTCGGCCCAGGCGGTCGACCGGCTCCCCTCCCCGTCGCCGGCCCCGGCCTCGGGCGCACCGGCCCTGGCCCGTCATGCCGCCGTCGTGGGCCGCCTGCCCGGTGAACCCGACCCGACGCTCACGCCGGGAGCCTTCAACCCGGCGGTCACCCAGGCCACCATCGGATCGACCATCTGCGTGTCCGGCTGGACCGCCACGGTCCGGCCCCCGGTCTCGTACACGAACGCGCTGAAGCGCACGCAGATCGCCCGGTACGGGTACGCCGACACGCGCACCGCCGACTACGAGGAGGACCACCTGGTCCCGCTCGAGCTGGGCGGCGCACCCTCGGACCCGCGCAACCTGTGGCCCGAGCCGTACACCGACAGCCTGTCGGACGGGCGCCCCACCGGGGCCCGGGTGAAGGACGGCTTCGAGACCACCCTCAAGCGGGCCGTCTGCGTGGGCACGATCACCCTGGCCCGGGCCCGTGCCGAGATCGGGGACCACTGGGTGCACGCCTTCTACGGCATCCCGCTCGCGACCGGGACGACGACCGCCCCGGCGGGCGCGACCCCGACTCCCCGGCCGACTCCGACCCCAGGGGCCACCGGGTCCGGCACGCTGTCGGTCCGCTTCGTGGCCCTGCCCGACCCGGCCATCGCGGGCTCGCCGGCCGAGATGACCGCGAGGACGTCTCCCGGCGCCGTCTGCTCCGCCCGGGTCACCTGGCCTTCGGGCACCGTGTCGACCGCGCAGGGGCTCCGGCCCACCCCCACGGCTGGCGCCGACGGCCTCGTCGCCTGGACCTGGAACGTCGCGGCGAACACGCGGCCCGGGACCGCCACCGCCGCGGTGACCTGCCGCCTGGGCACCTCGGCCAGCGTCACCGCGCACTTCCCGGTGCAGTGACACGGCACCCGGCGATGACCGCGGGTGAGCAGGCGGACGGAGCAGCCAGACGGGGACGGCACCTCGCGCGGCGCACCCCACCGCCCGCTCAGCCCGGCAGCACCCGGCGCAGCGCCCGCAGCGCGTTGGCGCCCATCACCGCAGCGACACTGTCGTCGTCCACGCCGGCGGCGAGGAGCCCATCGGTCACCCGCGGCATCCCCGCCGCGTCGATCACGGTGCGGAGCGCGCCGTCCATGTCGCTGCCGATCGCGACGTGGTCAGGGCCCAGCTCGTCGATCGCGAAGCGGAGCGCATCGACGAAGTCGCGCACCGAGTCGCCGCCGAGGAGCTGCGCGGCGGCGGTCACGCCCACCACGCCGCCTGCCTCCGCCACGAGCCGCGCATCGGCCACGCACACGTTGCGCGTGGCGGCCGAGTAGCGGCGCCAGCGGCTCCGGCCCCCCGCCCGCTCCACGAAGCCCGTGTGGCTGAGCACCGGCGGGACCGTCGCGAGGTCAACCACGTCACGGATCGTGCGTGACGACGCATGGGCGAGGTCGACGAGCACGCCGACGCGCTCGGCCTCGGCCAGCGCCAGTCGCCCCAGCGGCGCCAGCCCGGCGGCGCGCCGGCCCGTCCCGGACCCGGCCATCGCGTTGTCCATGACGTGCGCCAGCGACAGCATCCGGACGCCCATGGCCTGCAGCCGCGCGACGTTGCGGGGATCCCCCCGCAGCGCCTGCGCGCCCTGGACCCCCAGGAAGGCGCCGACCGGCCCACCCGGCGCCAGCACGGCGTCGAGATCGGGGCCGGTCCGGACGACGCGGAAGGCACCCCCGGAGGCGGCGGCCCAGCCGTCGATGCGGCCCGCAAACTCGCGGACCAGCGCAAGGTCGGAGCGGAGTGCGCGCAACGGCACGCCCAGGCCGAGGAACTGGATCGCCGACAGCGTGCCCCGCAGGTCGGGGAAGCGCGTCGCGATCGACATCCCGACCAGGCGGACACCGCCGGCACGCAGCCGCGGCAGGTCCACGTGCCCGCGCCCCGCGGGCTCGAGGAAGGTGCGCCGGAAGAGGACGGTGCCCACCAGCAGGTCCACCACCGGGAGCTGCCGATGCAGTTCGAGGGCGCGCTCCGAGACGGGCCCGCCCGCGTCCCGGGTCGTGCGCAGGAGCACCGCCTCGACCGCGCGCGCGATCATCGGCCGCCCCCGCCACGGGGCCCCGCCGACAGGTCCGGTGCTACGATGCAGGGCCCCGATCCCGGCACTGTCCCCCGCATGCCTTCACCGTACACCGCCGCCCGCCGAGGCAGGAGCGTCGTGCGCTCGTCCGGTTCATCGTCCCGCGCCGACGGGGCCGCCCTCCCGACCCGGGCCGCGGCCGCCATCCCGGCCGAAGCTGCTCTCCGCGCCGCCGGCCTGCAGGCCGGAGTAGCCCTCCTCGCCGCCGGGCTTGCGACCGCGCTCCTGGCGATCGGCTGGCTGGCCTTGCCCGTGCGCGCGCTCGCGGACGCGGTCCCCACCGCGGCCCCGACCCTCCTCGACGCGGTGGACCACTGGTCGTTCGATCCGACCATCCAGGTGCCGGCCATCCTCTCGGCGCTCGCCTACCTCTACGGGGTCCGTCTCGTCCGGGCCCGCCACCCCGGCAACCCGGTCCCCCTCGCCAGGACCCTCGCCTTCCTGGGCGGGCTGGTAGTGATCGAGATCGCCACCCAGGGGCCCATCGACTACTACGAGGCCACGCTCTTCTCCGTCCACATGGCACAGCACCTCCTCCTGATGATGGTGGCCGCGCCGCTGCTCGTGATGGGCGCCCCTATCACCCTGCTGCTGCGCGTCGCGCCACCGGACGTCCGGAACCGCCGGATCCTCCCGCTCCTGCACAGCCGTCCGCTCCGCGTGCTCACGCACCCGCTGGTGGCCTCCGCCATGTTCGCCGGCGCGCTCTGGGTCTCCCACTTCTCCCCCATCTACGAGCTCGCCCTCGAGAACGACACCGTCCACAACTTCGAGCACCTCGCCTTCCTGGTCGCCGCCCTGCTCTTCTGGTGGCCCATGGTGGGTCGGGACCCGGGGCCCTGGCACCTGTCGCCCCCGGTGCGCCTCGCGGCGATGCTCCTCCAGATGGCCCAGGGCGCCTTCCTGGGCGTCGCGATCATGAACGCGCGGGCCCCGCTCTATGCGCACTACGCCGACCTCCACCTGGCGTGGATCCGCGCCATCGACGATCAGCAGCTGGCGGGGGCGATCATGTGGGGCGCGGGCGGGGTCGGCTTCCTCGTGCTCAGCCTGCTGGTCTTCTACGAGTGGATGCGGACCGAGGAGCAGGCGGCGGCGCGTGTGGACGCCCGGCTCGACCGGGAGGCACGGGCCGCGGCGTCGGCTGCGCTCACGGCGTCGGCTGCGCTCACGGCGTCGGCTGCGCTCACGGCGTCGGCTGTGCCCACGGCCGAGACGGAGGAGGCCGCGCCCGCCGAGGACGCCTGAGCCGCGTCAGGCGGTGGCGACGCCTCGCCCGCCGAACAGTCGCAGCTGCCGCGCGAACACGTAGCCCAGGGCCACCGGGATCCACACGTTGAGGACGCGGTAGGCGAGCGTCACGAGGATCGCGACCGCCGGCGGCACCCCGAGGCTCACGAAGACCAGGGCCATCGCGCCCTCCACCGCGCCGATCCCGTCGGGCACCACGGCGACCACGAAGAAGACGATGCTGGCCCCGAGCCCGGCGATCACCACGTCGGGCCGTGGCTGCAGCCCGAAGGCCAGGAAGAGCGCCGCCAGGCTGAGGGCATTGACCAGGTGGAGCCCGAGGCTGAAGCCCAGCGCGGTGCCCACCGAGCGCGGATGACGGGGCACCGCCGCCGCGGCGTCGGCGAAGTGCTCGGCGCTCCGGTGCACCCACGCCTCCGGGACCAGCTGGCGACGGCCGGCGATCCGACCCGCGCGGTTCACCAGCGCCTGCGCGATGCGCAGGAGCCGGTCGAGCAGGCCGGGCCGGACGGCGGCGAGGACGAGGGCGCCCACCAGGACGGCCACGAACGCCGTGAAGATGGCGGCGCCCGCGGAGTCGTACGGGGCCAGGCGGTCACGGACGGCCAGGGCCAGGATGCCGGCGCCCACGAACGGCAGCGACGCCACCAGGTCGATGGCGGTGACCACGATGGATCCAGCGGCGGCGCGCGGCCCCGACTGGCCGTGGGCGTTGGCGTCGTCGATGAAGACGACCAGGGCGGTGGCCCCCGCCAGGGGGACCACGGTCTTCAGGAAGATGGAGGCGAAGAGGACCTTGACCATGCGACGGGCCGCCGCCTCCACGCCGACCGCCCGGAAGCCGTGGTGGTAGAGGCCGCCGTAGAGCGCGAAGCAGACGGCCTGGAGGCCGATCGCCACGGGGATCCAGCCCCACTGGGCGTGCGACAGGTCGAGGCGCTCCGCCGAGGGGCCGACGAACTCGCTCGCCGCGTAGACCAGGAACGCGGCAAAGAGCGCCGTGACCAGCAGCTGGCGGCGCGAGGGCCACGCCCGCACGGGCTGGATGGCGATCTCCGTGGACACGGAGGCACGGGCGGCCACCAGGCCGCCGTCGCCGGCCTCGGCCGTCACCGCGCCCGGTCGACCGAGGGGCCGTCGCCGATCAGCGCGGCCAGGTGCGCGGGCAGGGGCATGCCGTCAGCCGCAGCGTCCGGGGACGGTGGCCCGAGCACGGTGCGGACCGGGATGACGCCCGCCCACACCGGCAGGCCGAGATCACCGGGATCGTCGGACGGTGGTCCCGTCCGCACCTTCGCGGACGCCTCCACGATCGGGATCGCGACCACGTGCGTCTGGCGCAGCTCTGCCTCGCTCGGCTGCCGGGCATCGGCCCATCGCCCCGGCGCCACGTGCTCGACGATGGCACGCAACCCGTCCAGCTTCTCGCGCCGGGACCGCACCAGGCGCCCACGGCCGAGCACCACCGCCGATCGGTAGTTGACGGAGTGGTGGAACGACGAGCGGGCCATCACCCAGCCGTCGACGAGCGTCGCCTCGACGCATGCCTCAGCGCCGGCCCGCAGGTGGCGCATGATCCGGCTGGCCGGCAGCCCGTGCAGGTAGAGCGTGTCGTCGATCCGGCCGTGCAGCATGGGCACCACGAACGGCGTCCCGTCGATCGAGAACGCCACGTGGCACAGCGGCGCCTCGTCGAGGATCGCGTGCACGAGCGCGCGGTCGTAGGAGGCGCGGTCCTCGCGGCGGACCTGCGTGCGCGCGGTGACGGGGAACGACCCGACCGGCAACGACCCGACCGTCGCGGACGGGGCGGACGGCGCGGACGGGGCGGACGGCGCGGACAGACCGGCGACGGGGTCGGAACCGGGGGGAACGGGACGGCGCGGCATCGCGCGGACGGTACCAAGCCCCGCCGGATCCGGCAAGGCGGGCCCGCATCAGGGCGGCCGCCGGGCCGAAGGGCCGCAGCGCCGGATCACCGCAGCGCCGGATCAGGATCTCAGTGCCCGAGCAGCAGGGTGCTCCTGAGCCGCGCCCGGGCCTCAGTGCCCGAGCAGCAGCTCCATCCAGGCCTGTAGCGGGGTCGGAGGCGGCGCCGCGGACGGGTCCGCCCCCAGGGGCGTGATCGCCGGGGGCGGCGGCGCGCCGGGCTGCAGTGCGAACACCTGCTCGTGGGGCTTCCCGTACCCGTAGGCGCGAGCCTCGAGTGACAGGAACGCCGGGGACTGGATCACCGCGAGCTCAGCCTGCTGCTGGACCACCTGCTGGGCGAGTGTCGCGTCCTGGGCCCGCAGCGCGGCGGCCTCGACGCCGACCTGGTTCGACTGGGCGATGGCCCGCCCGAACACGAGAACCAGCCACGCGACCACGGCGATGCTCGCCACCAGCGCGATGGTGCGCCGGTCCAGCCCCGCCACGCCGAGCCTGGGCTGCACGGCCGCGGCCGCGGTTCCGGAGGTCGCCGGCTCTCCGACGGATCGCGCGGACGCCGCCGCGGAGTCGCTCTGTTCTGGCGTGCGCTCGTCGGTCATCGCGCCTCGCACCGTAGCTGCGCCGGGCGGCGCTGTCAAGCCACTGCGCCGGTCGGCACCGACTGTGCCCGTGGGTTCGATCCCCCCCGCCGGTCGGCAACCACTGCGCCCGTGGGTTCGATCCCCGGCTCACGCCTGACTCCCGCGGTCTGGTGGAACAGATCGGCTACTGCACGCCGGCCGTGCGTCAGCTCACCGGCCCGAGCGAGGTCCGCTATCGCACGCCCGCCGTGCGTCAGCCGAATCCGCCGGAACGAGGTGGGCTACTGCACGCCGGCCGTGCGTCAGCCGGGCATCCTGGACGACCTTCGCTATCGCTCATCACACGGGCCCTACGGGCACGAGCGAGCCTCCTCCTGACCATCCGCGGTCCCGGTCGCGCCGCGGTGCCGCACGAATCGGGCTCCGAGAGTGCCCGCCACAGGGGTGCCGCATGCGCGGCGACCGCGTAAGGCTCGCCTGGCGTGCAATAGCCAGGAACAGCCGGCGGACGAGGCGGACGAGAAAGACGAGGCGGACGAGGCGGACGAGAAAGACGAGGCAGAGGAGGCGGACGAGAAAGAAGACGGGCCGTCGGCGCGAGCCCACGCCGGCGGCGGAAGGAACAGCAGCGGGTCGGCGTCGGAAGAAGCGGCCGGCGGCGGGAGGCGGCGGGCCAGCCGCGCGCGGCAACGCCCGGTCCGGAGGCAACCGGCCGGCGGCGCGAGGCAACGATCGGGGACGGGAGGAAACCCACCCGAGCAGTCGTCGTGCTTGCGGCCGGCTGCTACACTGCCGACAGGAAACAGAACATCCGTGCTAGTACGGGAGCCAGCATGCGGTTGTACGCGCCATCGGCGGTATCGGACGTGCTCGATCGTCTGCTCGACGACCCGGTGGTGGCACGGGCGGTGACAGCGCATCGCGTGATCCCCGCGACGGAGGCCAGCTTCGCGCCGCTCCCCGGGTGGCTGGATGCGCGCCTTGCCGAGGGACTCGCGTCGGCAGGCCTGGACCGGCTCTGGTCGCACCAGGCCGCGGCGGTCGAGGCGCTCCACGATGGCAGGGACACCGTGGTGGTCACCCCCACGGCCTCCGGCAAGACGCTCTGCTACAACCTGCCGGTCCTGCAGGCGGTGGCGGAGGATCCCTCCGCCCGGGCGCTCTACCTGTTCCCCACCAAGGCACTCGGCCAGGACCAGGTCGCCGCCTTCCGGGAGCTGGCGTCGGCGTCCGGGCTCGACGTGGCGTGCGCCACCTACGACGGCGACACGCCGGCGCCGGTCCGCTCGAGCGTCCGCTCGGCCGGCCAGGTCGTGGTGACCAACCCGGACATGCTCCACGCGGCGATCCTGCCCCACCACACCAAGTGGTTCCAGCTCTTCGAGCAGCTGCGCTTCGTCGTGGTGGACGAGCTGCACACGTACCGCGGCGTCTTCGGCGGGCACGTGGCCAACGTCCTGCGCCGGCTGCTGCGGGTCTGCGAGCACTACGGCAGCCACCCGGTGATCGCCTGCTCGTCGGCCACCATCGGCAACCCCGCCGAGCTGGCCCGGCTCCTCACCGGGCGCGACCCGGTCTGCATCGACGAGAGCGGGGCCCCGGCCGGGGAGCGGCACGTGCTGGTGCTCGACCCGCCGTTGATCGACCCCGCGCTGGGGACCCGGGCGAGTGCCTTCCAGCTCGCCGAGCACGTGGCCCTGGCCTTCCTGCGGGCGGGCCACCAGACCATCGTCTTCGGCAGGTCGCGGGTGAGCGTGGAGCTGCTGCTGACGGCCCTGCGGGACGCGATGCGCGAGGGACGCGGACCGACCGACCGGGTCCGCGGCTACCGGGGAGGCTACCTGCCCACGGAGCGACGGGAGATCGAACGCGGGCTCCGCTCCGGCGACCTGCTCGGCGTGGTCAGCACCAACGCGCTGGAGCTCGGGGTGGACATCGGCCGCCTGGACGCCTCCGTCCTCCTCGGCTACCCGGGGTCGATCGCCGCCACCCGGCAGCAGATGGGGCGGGCCGGCCGTCGCGGGGAGACGAGCGTGTCGGTGCTCGTGGCCACCGCGGGCGCCGTGGACCAGTACGTCGCGACCCACCCGGAGTACGTGCTCGACTCGACGCCCGAGGAGGCGCGCCTGGATCCCGACAACCTGCACGTCCTGCTCGCGCACCTCCGCGCCGCCGCCTTCGAGCTGCCATTCCGAGCCGGCGAGCGGTTCGGGCCCGAGCCGGCGGACGAGCTTCTGGCCTTCCTGGCCGAGGAGGGGCACGTGCGCCAGGCCGACGACGGGCGCTGGTACTGGGCCAGCGAGAACTTCCCGGCCAGCGAGATCTCGCTGCGGAGCGCCGCGGACGAGAACGTCGTGATCATCGATACCACCGGCGATCGCCCCCGGGTGATCGGGGAGGTGGACCTCTTCGCCGCCCCCACCCTGGTCCACGAGGACGCCATCTACCTGCACGAGTCGCTGCAGTACCACGTGGACCGGCTGGACTGGGACGAGCGCAAGGCGTACGTGCGGCGGGTGGACGTGGACCACTACACGCAGGCGGACACCGCGGTCACCCTCAAGCCGCTCGAGCGCTTCGCCGCCGGCGCCGCGACCGCCTCGGAGCGGGCGCACGGCGAGGTGATGGTCAGCTCGCTGGCCACGATCTACAAGAAGCTGCGCCTCGAGACCGGGGAGAACCTGGGCTGGGGACGGATCCACCTGCCCGAGCTCGAGCTGCACACCACCGCCTACTGGGTGGCGCTCGACCCGGCGACCTTCGCGACCTGGCGCCGTGACGACCTGGACGTGGCCCTGGTGGGCGCCGGGCGCGCGCTGCAGGCAGTGGCGAGCGTGCTGCTGATGAGCGACCAGCACGACCTCGGCATGGTGGCGCAGGTCCGCTCCCCGCACTTCGCCCGGCCGGTGATCTACCTGTACGAGGGCGTACCGGGCGGTGTCGGGCTCGCGCCCCGCCTGTACGACCGCCATGCCGAGATGGTGGACGGCGCGCTCGACCTGGTGCGCCGCTGCCCATGCGAGGCGGGATGCCCGGCGTGCACGGGGCCGCGGCTGGAGACCGGCGGCGACGGCAAGGCCCTGGCCCGGCGCCTCCTGGCGACGCTGGCCGGCGAGTACGCCGCGTGACGGGACCCGGGCTCGACGGGACTGGCGCCGCCGGCGTGCCACCCGAGCTGGCACGCCACGGCCGCACGCTGACCGGCATGGCGGACATCGGGACCCCACCGCGAAGTGGCAGCTCGTGGCCCGACGATCGCCTGCCCGCGCCGGCCCGGGTCTCGATGATCGGCCCCGGGGACCCGGATGGCTCCATGCCCCGCGGCGCGGCCGGCCTGGCGGCGCGCCTGGCCAGGTTCCGTGCGCTCGATCAGGCACCATCGCCCGCCTGCGACGGGGTCGGCTCCGGCACGGGCGCGGCCGCCCGTGGCGACCTCGCGCGCAATCTCGCCGAGGCGGTCGGGGGGGCCGTGGACCGCACGACCGCGGGGCGCGTGGTGCGGGTCGGTGCGACGGTGCCACTCGCCGCGCCGCTGGAGCAGCTCGGGGTGCTCCCCTATCCCGTCGACCCGGAGCGGCCCCTGGTCTGCCTCGACACGGAGACCACCGGACTTGGCACGGCCGCGGGCACGCTGGTCTTCCTGGTCGGCCTCGGCCGCTGGGACGGCCAACACCTGGAGGTCGAGCAGCTGCTGCTGCCGGATCACCCGGACGAGCCCGCGTTCCTCGCCTCACTGCGCGCAGCGATCCCGCCGGATGCCTGGCTCGTGACCTACAACGGGCGCGGGTTCGACTGGCCGCTCCTGGTGACCCGCTTCCGGCTGCACGGCGCTCCCCCGCCCGCCCACGCGGGGCACCTCGACCTCCTGCCGGTGGCGCGCCAGCTGTGGCGCCACCGCCTCGGCGACGCCCGGCTGGCCACGGTGGAACGCGGCGTCGTGGGCGTCGAGCGGGTGGACGACCTCCCGGGCGCGCTGATCCCCGGGCGCTACCTGGACTTCCTGCGCACCGGCCGGCCCGACCCGCTCCGCGCCGTCGTCGAGCACAACCGGCAGGACGTGATCTCGCTGGGTCTCCTGCTCGCGCACCTGGCCCTGCGGATGGCCCAGCCCTCGGCCCGGTCCGGCGAGCACCCCGGTGATGTCGCCGCGCTCGGGCGCGCGTACGCCCGGCGGCGCCGCTTCGACGAGGCGGCAGAGTGCTGCACCACCGCCGTGGCCGCCGCCGAGGATCCCGTCCTGCGCGAACGGCTCGCCGCGGAACGAGCGCGCGTCCTCCGCATGGCGGGCCGACACGTGGAGTCGGCCGCCGCGTGGCGCGAGATCGCGTCCTCGGGCGGCCCGCTCGCCGCGGTCGCGTGGGTGCAGCTGGCCAAGCACCTGGAGCACGTCGGCCACGATCCGGCGGCGGCGCTGGAGGCGGCCGACCGCGCCCTGGCGCTGGTCGAACGGCAGCGTCTGCTCGGCCGGGACCTGCCGCGCCTGGAACGGGACCTCGCCCGGCGGCGCCTCCGGCTGCGGCGCCGCGTGGCGCGCGCGGCCGCCGGTGCGCGCGCGGCCGGCGGTGCGACCGCAGCCTGACGGTCAGGACCGGCCGGCCGCCATCACCCGCGCGGCCTCCGGTGCGCCCGCCGCCTGACGGTCAGGACCGGCGCACCTCCCCCAGCCGGCGTACCTCCCCCAGCCGGCGACGAATGGCGGCGAGGTCGGGCACGCCCGCGAGGCCATCGGCCTCCACCGAGAGCGACGCCGCGGTCGCCGCGAACCGCAGGGTCGCCGGGAACGCCTCCGGCGCCGAC
>JAJYDP010000019.1 GCA_021777365.1 Chloroflexota bacterium
CGGCCCCGGAGATCCTGCAGCAGCACGTCGCGGGAGGCCGCCGCGGCTCCTGCGATCGCGAGTCCCAGCGCCACGATCTCCAGCTGGCCGGGCGTGCCGGTGAGGGCCGCCGCGACCAGGCCGCAGGCATCGAGGAGGAGGACCGCGCCGATCGCGGTTCGCAGCATGTCGCGGCTGAAGGCGGCCAGCGGGACGGCCGCGAAGGCCACGGCGACCCCGGCGGCGAGCGCAGTGGCCGGTCCACGGCCGGGACCCGCGATCGGCGCGACCACCGACCCGAGTGCGAACCCGAGCAGCACGAAGGCGGCCTCGCCCCAGCCCCCGAGCGGGAGCGGCGGCAGGAGCGCCGGTCCTTCGCGTGCGGCGAGCAGCAGCAGGTACGAGGCAAGCAGCGCGGTCACCAGCCAGAAGGCCAGCGGCAGCACCGGCGGCAGGGGTGACAGCGCGAGGGGCGAGAGCACCAGGGCCGCCGCCATGCCGAGCACCGCGACCTGCGCCGTTCGCGCCCTGAGCGACGCCGCCGCAGCGACCGCGGTCGCGAGGGCACCGATCCCGGCCAGCGCAGGTTCCACGGCCGGATCCCGGATTCAGGCCGCGCGCGCGAACGCCGCGGCGCGGTCGGCGGCCGGAGGAGCCGCGGCGCGGGCGCCCGAGGGGAGGGCCGAGGGCACGGACAGCGGGCTCAGGTCGGGATACGTCGGCGTGGCCAGGATCTCGAAGGTGTTGAGTGGCCAGTACCGCAGCCAGGCCCGACCGATGACGTTCGCGATCGGCACCGGCCCGAACACCCGGGAATCGCTGGAGTTCTCGCGGTGGTCGCCCATCACGAAGAGCGAGTTCGCCGGCACCACCCAGTGGTCCTGGCCCCCGAGGGGTTCCGTGGTCTGTCCCGGGAACACGTACGGCTCGCTGATCTCCTGGCCGTTGATGAACACGTGGCCGTTGCGGAGGTCGAGGGTGTCGCCGGGCAGGCCGATCACGCGCTTGATGAACGGGGTCGAGCCGGGTGCTGCGCCGGGCGGCATGAAGACCACGATGTCGCCCCGCTTGTACGGGTCGAACCGAGGGGTGAGCTTGTCCACCAGCACGTACTGGTGCGGCAGCAGGGTGTTCTCCATGCTCATCTGCTCGACCTGGTACGGCTGGGCGATGAAGGTCTGGATGACCAGAAAGATGATGAGGGTAAGGACGAGTGTCTCGACCGCCTCCAGGAGGCAGCCGCGCGCGCGCTGGGTCACGCGGGACGAACGTCTCGGATCACAAGGCGGGAGTATAGGGCCAAGTGACGCACGGGGCGGGGAGCCGCTCCGTGGTAAGGTCAGAGCTCGTGTCACGCCACACCGTCGAGCTCGCCGGGCGCCTCATCGCCATCGCCGTGCTCGTGCTGATCCTGGCGAACGCCACCCTGGTGGACCGTGTCCCGCCTGCCGTCCAGGGCGTCACGCTCGGCCGGACCACCGGCGACGCCCACGTCGGCCTGACCCACACGACCGTCGACGTGCAGTTCACCAAGGCCGTCGACCAGGGTTCGGCCGAGCTCCATTTCCGGCTCGTCCCGGAGGTCCAGGGCACATTCTCGTGGGACGGCGCCCGGACCATGATCTTCACGCCCGCCCAGAAGCTCCCGGTCGCGACGCAGTTCGTGGTGACGATCTCGCCCGGGTTCCGCGACGTGAACGGCAACGTCGCCGACCAGGGCGCCACCACGTTCACGTTCCGCACCATCGGGCTCCCGACGCTCACGTCGAGCATCCCCGCCGCCGGCGCGACCGACGTCGCGGTCAGCTCGACGATCACGCTGACGTTCGACCGGCTGATGGACGTCGGCGCGACACAGGCCGCGATCGGCATCCTGCCCTCGACGCGCTTCCGCGCCACCTGGAGCGGCCTGACGGTGACGCTGTCGCCGCTCGACCCGCTCTCCTTCGGCACGCACTACATCGTCACGGTGTCCGACCTCGCCGCCGACACCGACGGCAATTCTCCGGCCGGCCCCATCGCGGTCGACTTCACCACGGTCAGTGCCGGGCTCGGGCTGATGAGGGTCATCCCCGCCGACGGCTCGGCCGGGGCACCCGTGAACGGCCCCATCGCGATGCTGTTCGACGGGCCGGTCGATCCGGGGAGCGTCAGCGGGCTGGTCCAGGTCACGCCGCCCGCCCCCGGGGAACTCCGGGTGGAGACGGTGCCGGACGACGTGCCTGGCGCCACGCCGCCCGCGAGCGTCCTGGTGTACCAGCCAGCGGCGCCACTGGCCCCGCACACCACCTACACCGTTGAGTTGCTGGGTGGCGTCAAGCGCGCCGACGCTCCGGACATGGTTGCGGCGGGACGGACCTGGTCGTTCACCACGGGCGCTCCCACCGACTCGCTCCAGAACCAGGTGCTGTTCCTCTCCGCCCGCACCGGGGTCCGCAACCTCTGGGCGATGAACCCGGACGGCAGCAACCCCAGGCAGCTGACGGACGAGCTCGCGCCCGTGACGGCCTACGACGTCACCGCCGACGGGAAGCGGGTCGTCTACGCCTCGGGCGGCCTGGTCGAGACGTTCAGGCTCGGCGATTCGAGTCCCACCGTCCTCACCCCGACAGACGCGTTCGACTACGCCCCCCGCCTTCTGCCCGATGGCAGCGCGGTCATCGTCGGGCGACGCGGGAGGCTCGCCGGCGATGACCAGGGCATCTGGCTCCTCCCGATCGACTCGAACCAGCAGGCGCGCCAGCTCCTGGTAGGCGGCGCGCCGCCTACCGGCTCGGTCAACGCCGCCGCCGACACCGCGGACGCCGTGCAGCCGGGGCCGTGGTCGACGCTCACGGCCGTCTCGACGGACGGCGCCACCGCACTGGCGGTGGACTCGAGCGGTCGGATCGTGCGCATCGACCTGGCCACCGGAGCGGCGACCCCGACGGGGCTGCGCGACCCTGCGGGACCCATGCAGTGGTCCGACCGCGAACACGGGTTCGTGGTGGACGCGCTGGGCACGGGCCAGGGGAACGCCTCCGCGTGGGTGCTGCGCGACGGGGCGGCACCCCTGGCCCGGGGAGGGCCGTGGCTCAGCGTCTCGTCGCAGGGGGACATGGCATGGCTCTCGGGCGGCGGCCTGCAGCACGTGACGTTCCAGCCGGCGGGCGGCGGTGCCCCGCTGGCGCTGAGCGCCGCGACCGACCTGTCCGACCGGGAGCCCTCTTTCTCGCCGGCGGGCGACCTGGTCGTGTTCGTGCGGGTCCCGGCGGCGGGTGGCCCGAGCGCGGGTATCTGGGAGGTGCGCACGGACGGGCGGGAGCTGCGTCAGCTGTCGCCGGACGGGACGCAGCCGCGCTGGCTGCCATAGGCCGGCCGCCGGGGGCCTTCCGGGCGGAACCGCATGCTACACTCCGGCCGGCCGAAAGCCGCGTGCCATCCCCGCTCGCAGCGGGGATGTTTCCTTGCCTACGGGAGGCGTGTCCGACGTGAGCGGTCTAGCGGGTGCGATGCCCTGGCTCATCCCGATCGCCGTCCTGGCGACGGTCCTTTTCGCCTTGTACCTGGCGCGCGACGTGCTGTCGCACGATACGGGGACGCAGGCGATGCAGGACGTCGCCGGCACGATCTACGAGGGCGCGGTGGCGTTCATCCGGCGCCAGTACACCACCATCGCCCTGCTGGCCCTGGTGGTGGCCGTGATCATCGCCGTGGTGATCGGGCTGGTCGAGACGAAGCAGGTCTCGGACACCGACGTCTACGGCATGGACCTCGGCATCCGCACCGGCGTCGCCTTCCTGGTCGGGGCGGCGTGCTCCATGGCCTCGGGCATCATCGGCATGTACGTCAGCGTCAAGTCCAACGTGCGCACCGCGGCGGCCGCCCGCCGGAGCCTGGTCGAGGCGGTGAAGGTGGCCATGCGTGGAGGCGCCGTCTCTGGCTTCCTGGTGGTGGCCCTGTCGCTGGCCGGCGTGTGGGCGATGTTCGTCGCCTACGGCGGCTTCCAGCACCCGGACCAGGCGCCCTTCCTGATCGTGGGTTACGGCTTCGGCGCGTCGTTCGTGGCGCTCTTCGCGCAGCTCGGCGGCGGGATCTACACCAAGGCGGCGGACGTGGGCTCCGACCTGGTGGGCAAGGTGGAAGCCGGAATCCCCGAGGACGATCCGCGCAACGCCGGCGTGATCGCCGACCTGGTGGGCGACAACGTGGGTGACTGCGCGGGCCGCGGTGCCGACCTCTTCGAGTCGACCGCGGTCGAGAACATCGGCGCCATGATCCTCTCGGTGGGCATCTACAACGTCGCGGTCAGCGCGGGCTGGCCCAGCCCGGAATCGTGGATCTTCTTCCCCCTCGTGGTGCGCGCCTTCGGGCTCCTGGCCACCATCGTCTCGCTGTACACGCTGGGCGGCCGCGAGGACGAGGACCCCATGAACATCCTCAACCGCGGCTACTGGCTCACCACCGGCCTGAGCGCGGTGGGGATGCTGATCGTCACGAACGTGATGATGCAGACCGGCCAGCAGACTGGTGCGTCCGGGATCCCCACCTGGCTCTGGTTCTTCGGCGCCGGCCTGGTCGGCCTGGCCACCAGCATCGCCTTCGTCTACATCACGCAGTACTACACGGCCGGCTCGTTCCGCCCCGTGAAGGAGATCGCCGAGGCGTCCAGGACCGGTCCGGCAACCAACATCATCGCTGGCACGGCGGTCGGCTACGAGACCACGTTCGCCACCGCCATCGTCATCGGGATCGCGCTGCTGCTCAGCCACTGGCTGGGCTCGCAGGCCAACCTGCTGAACGCCCAGGGGCAGAACATCGGCGGCATCTTCGGGACCGCGGTCGCGACCATGGGCATGCTCATGACGTGCGCGTACGTGCTCGCCATGGACACTTTCGGGCCCATCACCGACAACGCGGGCGGCATCGCCGAGTTCTCGCGCAGCGAGGCCGGTGCCCGCGAGATCACCGACCGCCTCGATGCCGTCGGCAACACCACCAAGGCGCTGACCAAGGGCTACGCGATCGCGTCCGCCTCGCTGGCCGCCTTCCTGCTCTTCAGCGCGTACATCGACAAGATCAACCTCATCCTGTCGCGGCAGATCGCGGCGGGCAAGCAGGGCGTCCAGCTCATGACCGCCGTGGACCTCTCGAACATCGGCGTGTTCGTGGCAGCCCTGATCGCTGCGATGCTGGTCTACTTCTTCAGCTCATTGGCCATCCGGGCGGTGGGCACCACCGCCCAGTCGATCATCGTCGAGGTGCGCCGCCAGTTCCGCGAGATGCCGGGCATCATGGACTACACCCAGCGCCCGGACTATGCGCGCGTGGTGGACATCACGACGCGGGCCGCCCTCCGCGAGATGGTGGCGCCGGGCGCCGTGGCGGTCGCGACGCCCATCGTCGTGGGCCTCGTCCTCGGCTACCAGGCCGCGGCCGGCCTGCTGATGGTGGGCACCATCGCCGGTGTGCTGCTCGCCTCGGTCCTCAACAACGGCGGCGGCGCGTGGGACAACGCCAAGAAGTACATCGAGTCCGGGCACCTGCTCGACGCGGACGGCAACGTGCTCGGCAAGAAGACCGCCGCGCACGCGGCCGCGGTCGTCGGCGACACCGTCGGCGACCCATTCAAGGACACTGCGGGGCCCTCGCTTCACGTGCTCGTCAAGCTGCTCGCGACGCTCACCCTGGTCTTCGCGCCGCTCTTCATCCGCTAGCCGCCGTCCGGAGGCGGTCGCGGTCATCCGCGGCCGCCCCTGCGGCCGGCCCGCCCGGGGAACCTCATGCCGCTCGTGCTCCAGGCGCTCGTGATCGGGATCCTGCAGGGCCTGACCGAATTCCTGCCGATCTCGTCCTCGGCCCACCTGATCGTGGTGCCGGAGTTTCTCGGCTGGAAGGACCCCTTTCTCAACAGCGCCGGCTTCGACGTCATGCTGCACGCGGGCACGCTGGCCGCGCTGCTGATCTACTTCTGGCGCGACCTCGTGCGCCTGCTGACGGCCTGGCTGGGGTCGATCCGCGAGCGGCGGATCGGTGCCGACCCCGACCGGCGGCTGGCCTGGCTCATCCTCGTGACCATGATCCCGGGGGCCGTCCTCGGCGTCGCGCTGGAGAGCTTCTTCGACACGTTCTTCCGCGAGCACATCATCCTGGTCGCGGTGTTCCTGGCCCTGGGCGCGGGGATCCTGTGGCTCGCGGAGCGGCTGGCGTTCCTGCAGCGCGGACTCGACAACGTGAACATCCGGGACGCGATCGTGATCGGGGTCGCCCAGGCGTTTGCCCTGTTCCCCGGGTTCAGCCGGTCGGGGATGACCATCGCGGCCGGTCTCTACACGGGGCTCACGCGCGAGGCGGCCGCGCGCTTCTCGTTCCTGATGGGCACGCCGATCATCGCCGGCGCGGCGGCGTGGAAGGCCCGCGAGCTGCTGCACGCCGGCCTCCCGTCGGCCGACCTCCTCGCGCTCGGCGTGGGAATGCTGGGGGCTGCCGTGGCCGGAGTGCTGGCGATCGCGTTCCTGCTGGACTACCTGCGGCGGAAGACCACCGGCCCCTTCATCGCCGAGCGGCTCGTCATGGCCGCCCTGGTGGTGGTCTTCGTGCTGGCGCGCTGACAGCGCCACGGTGAGGGCAGCCCCGGCATGGAGGTGATGAAGCAGCTCCGCCACGGCGCGATCCGCGACCTGCTCGCCCAGCGGAACGTGCGGACGCAGCAGGAGCTCGCAGCCGCGCTCCGCGAGCGCGGCTTCCGGGCGACCCAGGCCACGATCAGCCGCGACGTGGCCGAGCTCGGGCTCGTCAAGGTGCACCGTGGCGGGTCGTACGTGTACGCGCTGCCGCCCCGCCTCGCCGAGACGGAGCCGAGCGCCGAGGACCGGCTGGCGGGGTTGCTCCGGAACCTGCCCGTCGACGTGCGAGAGGCGGGCCTCCTGCTGGTGGTCAGGACGCTCTCGGGCAGCGCGCATGCGATCGCGTCGGCGCTCGACCGGGCCCACTGGCCCGAGGTCGTCGGTTCGATCGCCGGCGACGACACCCTCTTCATCGCCTTCTCGGATCGGGGCTCCCTCCGCCGCGGTCGCAAGCGCCTGGTACGGCTGCTCGACCAGCCCGGCCGCACGCCGGACCCGCCGTCACATCCGCTTTGACACCAGCGGCGGGAGCGCCCTAGAATCCTCCGCTGGTCGAACTCCTGACGCGCCCGCTCGCGCGCGCCGGGGGTTCTTTCTCTTGCAGCCTGTCATCCCACGGGAGCGGTTCGTGAACAACAAGCCCGGTTACCTCACCCGCGATGGGCTCGAGAAGCTGCGAGCCGAGCTCGACCAGCTGGTCAACGTCCGTCGCGCGGAGGTCGCGGCCCGCATCCACGACGCCAAGGAGCACGGGGACCTCGCAGAGAACGCCGAGTACGAAGACGCCAAGAACGAGCAGGCCTTCGTCGAGGGCCGGATCCAGACGCTGGAGTCGCTCATCCGGAACGCCGTCCTGATCGACGAGCACCACACGTCCGACCACGTCCAGATCGGCTCGACCGTGGTCGTCGAGTCCCTGGACGGCAAGGAGACGTTCCACATCGTCGGCTCCGCCGAGGCCGACCCCGGGTCGGGCCGGATCTCCAACGAGTCGCCGGTGGGGCGGGCACTGCTCGGGCACCGGAAAGGCGACAAGGTCGTGGTCCACGTCCCGAGCGGGGACTTCACCTACGCGATCGTGAGCATCGGCTGACGCCGCGACCGACCGCCGGAGGGAACGGTGTACTGGGCCGATGAGCTCGTCTCGCGCCTGAGCGGTCCCCAGGTCGTCAACGATTCGAAGACGCCGTCCGGGACCGTCCACGTCGGGAGCCTGCGCGGCCCGGTGGTCCTCGACGCGATCTGGCGTGCGCTCCGTGAGCGCGGACTCGAGGCCCGCCTGCTCTACGGCGTGGACGACATGGACCCCATGGACGCCCAGGCGCTGCTGACGCCCGACGCCGTCGAGCGCTACATGGGGGTGCCGCTGGCGCGGGTGCCCGCCCCGGAGGGGAGCAGCGCCCCCAGCTACGCCCGCCATTTCGCCGGACTCTTCCTCGCAACCTTTGCCGGGCTCGGGATCCACCCCGAGACCTACTGGATGAGCGAGGTCTACCCGACGGGCGCGGTCGACCCGTACATCCGGCTTGCCCTGGAGCGCGCGGACCGCGTGCGCGAGATCTACCGGCGCATCGCCAACGTCCAGCACCCCGCGGACTGGCATCCGGTCCAGGTGGTATGCGAGCACTGCGGGAAGGTGGGGACCACGATCGTCACCGACTGGGACGGCCAGCGCGTCTTCTACGAGTGCCGCCGGGACCTGGTCGCCTGGGCCTACGGATGCGGCCACTCGGGCTGGGTGGAACCGTTCGGCGGCCGGGGGAAGCTGGGCTGGAACCTGGAGTGGGCGGCGCAGTGGAGCATCTTCGGGGTCACCATCGAACCCTGCGGCAAGGACCTGGCGACGGCCGGCGGGTCGCGCGACAGGGCGGACGCGATCGCCCGCGAGATCTTCGAGCGCGAGCCCCCCATCAACCTGCCGTACGAGTTCCTGAACATCGGCGGCCGCAAGATGAGCACCAGCAAGGGCCGCGGGGCGGCGGCGCACACCATGGCCGAGGTGCTGCCGCCGGAGCTGCTGCGGTTCCTGTTCCTGCGGTACCGGCCCAGCCACGCCATCGACTTCGACCCGGCCGGCGACACGATCCCGCGCCTGTTCGACGAGTTCGACCGGGTGGCGGCTGCCACGGCGGGGCACGAGGTGAAGGGCGAGCTGCCGCCCGAGCACGATCGGATCTTCGCGCTGAGCCTGCTCGACCCGGATGCCGACCCGGCCGCGGAGGCGGCCCGCTTCCGCCCGGACTTCTCCCAGGTCGCCATGCTGGTGCAGCTGCCCGGCATCGACGTGGATGCGAGGGTCGCCGCCGAGAAGGGCGCATCGCTGGACCTGGCCGAGCAGGTCATCCTGGCGGACCGCGTCCGTGCGGCGCGGGCGTGGCTCGAGTCGTACGCGCCGGATCGCTCGAAGATCGCCGTCCGTGACGAGCTTCCGGCCGAGGCGCGCCACGCGCTCGCCGACGAGCAGCGGACCTTCCTTGGCGCGCTCGCCCTGTCGGGCGAGGTGGCCCGGCCCGGTTCCGGGGAGGCCTGGCAGGACCTGATCTTCCGGGTGGCCGAGGAGGCGGCACTGCCGGCCGGGCGCGCATTCGCGGCGATCTACCTGGCGTTCCTGGGCCGCACCAACGGGCCGCGTGCCGGCTGGCTCCTGGCCGCACTGGAGCGCGAGTTCACCATCGAGCGCCTTCGCCAGGCGGCGGGGTGGAGCCTCGAGCCCGAGGGAGACGGGCCCGCCCGGGCAGAGGAGGGGATGGCATGAGCATCGGCCTGCAGCGTCTGCGGGAGGACGCGGACCGGGTCCGCCAGGGCGCCATCGACAAGGGCGAGGATCCCGCCGTGGTGGACGTCGCGCTGCAGCTCGATGCGCACCGGCGCAGCCTGCTCGGCGAGGGCGACGCCCTGCGTGCCGAGCGGAACGCGCTCTCGAAGCGGATCGGCGACGCCATCCGGGGCGGAACGTCCCCGCAGGGGCCGGAGGTGGAGGCGCTGCGACGGTCGTCGACGGAGGCAGGCCAGCGGATCGCCGCGATCGACGCGGAGCTGGCCGCCGTCGAGGCGGACCTCGAGGACGCGCTGCTCCGCATACCGAACCCGGCGGACCCCGAGGTCCCGGTGGGCGGCGAGGACGCCAGCGTGATCGTGCGGACGTGGGGCGACCCGGCACCGCACGACGAGGCCACCGGCGGGGGGCCGGATGGCGCCGCCCCGTGGACCCGGCGTCCCCACTGGGAGATCGGCGAGGCGCTGGGCATGCTGGACCTCGCGGCCGGCGCCAAGATCAGCGGATCCGGGTTCCCCGTCTATCGCGGGTCGGGCGCGGCGCTCGAGCGGGCGCTGATCAACTGGTTCATCGGGGTCCACACCCGCGAGCACGGCATGACCGAGATCTGGCCGCCGGCGCTGGTCAATAGCGCCTCCGCGCGCGGGACCGGGCAGATCCCGGACAAGGAAGAGCTCATGTACGTCGCCACCCGCGACGAGCTGTACCTCGTGCCCACGGCGGAGGTCCCGGTGACCAATCTGCACCGGGACGAGATCATCGAGGCCGAGCGGCTCCCGATCCGGTACTGCGCGTACACACCCTGCTTCCGCCGGGAGGCGGGCGCCGCGGGCAAGGACACCCGCGGCATCCTGCGCGTCCACCAGTTCGACAAGGTCGAGATGGTGCTGTTCGAGCGGCCCGCCGACTCGGGCGCGGCGCTCGAGTGGCTGACCCGGGCGGCCGAGACGCTGCTGCAGCGGCTCGGGCTGGCCTATCGCGTCAAGCTGATGGCCACCGGCGACATGGGGTTCGTGCAGGCCAAGAAGTACGATCTGGAGGTCTGGGCGCCGGGGGTGGAACGGTGGCTCGAGGTCAGCTCCGTGTCGAACTTCCGGGACTACCAGGCGCGCCGGATGAACATCCGGTGGCGCGCGGAGCCCGGTGCGAAGCCCGAGATCCTGCACACGCTCAACGGCTCGGGCCTGGCGCTGGCCCGGACGTTCGCCGCGATCCTGGAGGTCTACCAGCGGGCGGACGGGTCGGTCGTGGTGCCCCAGGTGCTCCGCCCGTTCCTGGGCGAGCGGATCGGCACGCCGGCCTGAGCGCGCCATGGGACTCCCGGCCGTCGGCGACCTCGCCCCCGACTTCACGCTCCGCGACCAGGACAGGGAGCCCGTGACGCTGAGCGACCTGCGGGGCAGGCCCGTCATGCTCGTCTTCTTCCCGCTCGCCTTCAGCTCCACCTGCACGCGCGAGCTGTGCGAGATCCGCGACGACTTCGGCGCGTACGAGGGACGCGATGTCACCGTGCTCGGCATCAGCGTCGACTCCACCTACGCGCTTCGGGCGTGGCGGCAGGACCAGGGCTACCGCAACCGGTTCCTCTCCGACCGCTGGCCGGTGGGAGCGGTCGCGAAGCTCTACGGCGTCTGGAGCGAGGAGCAGGGCCAGGCGGATCGGGGGACGTTCATCCTGGACGCGGCCGGCGTGGTGCGCTACGCGGTGCACAACCCCGCGAGCCAGGCGCGGGACGAGGGCGCGTACGTCGCCGCGCTCGACGTCATGGGCCTGCGTGGGAGATCCGCGTAAGCGCGTACCGGTTCGGCCCACCCGATCGAGCAGGGCCACCTGGTCCCGCGCCGTACCGCGCCAGTGACCTTTGGCCCTGTCGAGAGGCGCGCCCGGCTGCGGAGACTCCGTCCTCGATGACAGTTGCGGTTGTCCCCATCGAGCGCGCGGGCAGGCGCCGGTCGCTCGAGGAAACCTCCACGGACCACCTCATCCGGCGCATCCGCTGGCACCGCGCGGTGAAGCGGGCCAACCCGCGGGGCTCGGCGCTCTGGCAGGCGGCCGACCTCCGGGAGCGCTGGTTGATCGCGGTGCTGCATCGCCGGTTCGGCGTCACCACGATCACGCCGGACGGCCTCGACTGGCTGATTCTCTGGGAGCGCCAGGCGGACCGGACGGCCTGAAAGCCGCCACCGGGTCCGGCGCCGGCGGGGATCGAGGGTAACCATTCGGTCGGGCGCCGCCGCGCGCCACCGGGCGCCGCCGGGCGCCGAGGGTTCACGACGAGGCCGCCGCGCCCCCTGCGCACCCTGTCCGCCCGCGACGAGGGAATCGCGCGGATGCGGTACGCTCTCGGCCAATCGAACGCGCGATGAAGCTCGCGCCTGGTTCCCGCGGGTGCGGGTGATGGCTTCTGGTCGGTGACCGGGAGCCGTTTCTTTTTCCCGGCGCGTGTTCCCGGCGTGCGAGAGGCGGGACAGCCGTGCACACGCCGACGATCGCCCGGGGGATCCTGCGAGGAATGGACAGGATGGACGAGATCGCCACGACGGACGCCGCGGGCGATGCCGCCTGCGAGGTGTGCCGTGTCCAGCTCGACGCCGTCGCACGGCGCATCGGCTGGATCGAGGCGGAAGGCCTGAACGACGGCCCGTTCCTCCACCGGTTCGTCGCCTCGGGCGGCTACTGCCCGCGCCACCTGCGGCAGGTGCTCGGCACGGCGGAGGGTGGACGCTGGGCCGTCCCCCTGCGCCTGGCGCTGCACGAAGTCGGGCGGCAGACGGCAGCCGCCTCCGCGGGCCTCGCGTTCGATCCGTGCCCGCTCTGCGAGCTCGAGACCTGGACCGGCGAGTACGCCGTCTCGGTCCTCGCCTCGGGGCGGACGCCGGTGACCGGCGGGGCGCGGCATCTCGGCCCCGGGGCATTCGTGTGCCTGCGGCACGCGGCCGAGGAGCTGCTGGTGCGTCCCGGAAGCGCCGCGCTGGAGCGACTGCAGCGCGCCCTGGGGGCCGCCTCGAGCCCGGCCCTGCACCGCAGGCTGGCCGCGGTCGCCGGTCTCGACCCGGCAGGGGCGATCCGGGCGCCGGCCTCCGGGTCCGACCTCGGGGCGGCGGATGTGTCCGCTGCCCCGGCACTGTCGCCAGCGTGGCTCAGGGCCGAGGTGGAGGCCGATCGCTGCCCTGCGTGTTCGGCGGCGGTCGCCGCAGAGAAGGCCCTGCTGCAGCGCGATCGTGGCCCCGCCGAGGTCCGGCTGTGCGCGCACCACGCCTGGGACGCCGCCTGGGCCGCACCCGCCCTCGTCGAGGAGGTGGCCCGTCGGGCCGTTGACGGCGCCCGCAGCTGGGCGGATGCCCATGCGGCCGGCGAGCTTCCGCTCCCTGCGCCGGGCACCGCGGCATGGCCGGACGGTCCACCCGCGCGCGGACGGCGAGGGATCGTGGGCCGCCTGACCGGCCGGCAGCGCGCCGCCGCCGCAGGCCGTCCCTGCACGGTGTGCCTGGCCCGGGCCGCAGCCGTGGGTTCCCGCCTGCGGCTGCTCGACTCGCAGGCCGAGGACATCTCCGCAGCCCGCGCGTGGCGGGGCCTCTGCGTCCGGCACCTGCTCCGGGCCGCCCCCGAGACGCGCGCTGCGTGGCCTCTGCTGCTGGCCGCCGCGCACTCCGCGAGCGGAGACCTGGAGCGGGCGCTGGTGTCCGGGCACGATCCGTCGGGTGGAGCCCTCGGCGCGGGACCGGCCATCCGGGACGCCGCCGCCTGCCTCGCCGGCGACGCCGTCGTGCGTGACCCGTGGTATTCGCCCGAGGTCCCGGGACTCGGGCCGTCGATCTGGCCGCTGTGATCGACCAGGTGGCGGCTGAGCAGCGGACGGTCAGCTCGGCGGCTAACTGGAGCGCCGGCCGGCCGCATCCTCTCGGCGATCTCGAGATCCAGTACCTCTGCCTGTTCGGTGCGGATGCCATCGACAGGCCCGAGACTCGCGTACAGCTGTGGATGGCGTGGGGCATGTGTCATCGTCACGCGCTCGGGTTCCTGGCGGTCGAGGCGTCCCTGCACCAGGGCTGGCTGTTCCGGCCCGCCATCGTCTACGACGACGTGATCGACCGCGGCAGGTACGCGCTCGCCCCGAGACGCCTGTTCGAGCGGGCCCGTGTCGGGGCGTCCCTCCGGGAGGCGGAACCCTGCCAGCCCTGCGCCCTCGGGCTGACGCCCGACGAGCCGGCAGAGCCGGAGGCCGCGACCATCGTCGACGAGGGCCGCGGCCTCGACCCGCTCCGCTCGTTCGCCTCGGAGACGCGTCGGCACTGGGAACGGTGGGTCTGCGGGAAATGCGCCGGATCGGAGTCCCCGACTCGCTGCCGGCTGCACCTGGCGGAGGATCTCGACGCGGGCAGGGGCGCCGGGCTGCCGTCGCAGCGGGTGCTGGTCGAGGATCTCTCGTCGCACCTCCGGGCCTACGCGCGCTCCTTCGGATGGTCGAGCCGCGGGACCGAGACGGCGGCCGACCGGGCCGCGCTCATCGGTGCCGTCGGATGGTGCGGCGGATGGGAGAGCATCCTCCGATTCCTGCCCTGAGAACCGGAGACGGGGCGCGTGATCGCCGGCAGGCCACCTCGCGCCTGGACGCCTCTCGCGTCAGGCCACCCGGCTGCCCTCGCCCGACACGGCCGCGACCGGCTCGGCGCCGGACGAGGCACGATCGGCCCACGCCCGGCGGAGCAGGCGCAGCAGCCCCGTCGCGGCCTCCGAGGTCGTCGCCGGGTATGAGAAGGCGATCGCGCGCGCAGCTGCTGCCGTGGCCGGCTGGCTGAGCTCGACCCGACCGACGAGCGGCGAGAGCGTGATCGCGACGCCCTCCAGGTGCTCGAGGGCGGCCGAGCGGAACTCGCCCGCCTGCAGGAGCGCGAACCGTGTCGGGGTGAGACCGACCGTGATCGCGCGAGGCGCGCCCTCGCGGCGCGGCGCGTAGAACGCCCCCAGGAGCTGCTCGGGCGCAAGGTGCTCTCGCATCGAGTCAACCTCGCGGACGGCGTCCTCGGCCTGGCGGAACAGTGCCGCCGGGGCCGCGTCGAACTCGACGGCGGCCGGCGCGTATCGCCGGACCAGTGTCCGCGCGCCGTCCCCGGGCAGGAACCGGAGGAGCAGATCGCGGAGCACCTCGGCTTCGGGACGCAGCTCGCCCGGGAGCGCGAACCTGGCCCCGCCCCCGCGGGTCTGGACGTGCAGCTCCAGGACGTCGCGGCCGGACAGACGGACGGCGCGCAGCGCCTCGAGCGCCAACAGGCGGGCGTCCACGCCCCAGTCGAAGAGGTATCGGTCGGGCGGCAGGTGATCGACCATCCAGATCAGCTGGCGGTCGGACAGGAGCAGCAGCCCGGCTCGTCGCTCCGCCCCGCGGCGCGGCATGCCCAGGCGTCCGGTCCGGACCGAGTCGGGCGGTCGCTCGATGGCGTAGAGAAGGCGCTCGTCATCGTCGAGGAGCCCCTCGAGACCGCGGATGAAGCGCGGTGGAAGGCGGTCCAGGCGGTACTCGGAACGCGAGTGGGGCGTGGTGAACCGCGCCTGCCCCGGGTCGCCGCCGACGGATCGCCAGGCCCGGCCGCCGAGGATGCGTCCGGCCTGCCGGCGAACCCGGAAGCGCTGGCGGGCGTCGAGCGCGAGCCGCTCGGCCGCCGTCGCGTCGACCCACTGCGCGGCCACTGCACGGGCCACCGTCCTGACGACCGGCTTCGGCGGCAGCGCCTGGCCCGCAAGGCGCGTGACCAGCACGGTGCGATCGGTCTCCACCAGGGCCCCGGCGAGCTCGGCAGCCACGCGACAGCCGGGGAAGCTGGAGCTCGGCAGGGCCACGACCGCGGCCAGCTCGGTCCCGTCGCCGGCGTCGGAGTCGACCAGGTACGCCCGATCGAGACCGAGCCACAGTCCACCCGGGCGCGCCGACGTGACGCGCGGAACGTCGGCGTCGACGACCACGTCGAGGCCGGGGCCGAGCGCCTCGTCGATGGCGAGTTCGACGGTGGTCACGGCCGCGGCGCCGTGCCGGCGAGGACCGCGACCACCTCCGCGACCGCCCGACGCTCGTCCTCGGCCAGCTCGTGGCGGCGGTCGAAACTCGAGTGGAGTACGAACCCGTCCAGCCGCTCCACCAGCTCGTCGAGCCGCGCCAGCTGACCCGCCGTCAGCGCCTGCGCCGCCTCTCCCGTCCGTTCCGTGGCGGCGGTTGCGAGGAGCGTTCCCAGGTGCGCCAGGCAGAACGGGGCGGCCGCCAGCGCCTCCCGCCACGGCCCGGCCGGCTCCGCGAGCGCCACGAAGCGCACCGCTGCGCGATCGCAGGCGCCGGCCTCCAGCGCGCAGATCGGGCAGTCAACCGCGGCTTCCGTCGCGTGTCTGAGCGCCGACGGCCGTCCGCGCCGTTGCCGGAGCGCGCCACGAAGACCGGCAACCCGGGCCGCGAGCACGGAGCGTCCCAGGATGGCCACGCCCAGCGACCCGCCCGCCTGGTCTCGTTCGACCCGCACCAGCGCCCGCTCGTGGGGAGCGCAGAACCCGCCACCCGCCAGCAGCCGTTCCCGGAACGGGCCGTCGTTGACGTTCTCCCACAGGAGCGCCTCGAGATACCGCCGTCCACTCCGCTCGATCACGACGCACAGCGGACAGCCACCGGACCGCACCGCGGCGATGAGCGCGTCGTCTCCCAGCTCGCGCTCCGGCAGCGAGGGTGCGTCGGTCGGCCGCGGCCCCAGTCCGGATCGGTCCTGCAACGCCATGTGAGTGGGCGCCCTCACGTCCCCGGGACCGTGCCGGGGTCATCGGCCGCCGGCGCGGCTGGACCGGCTGGCCGGGCCCCGGCCGCGCGCCGCACGATCACGGACGGGTGCGAGCGGGCCGCGGCGAGGGATGCGTCGGCCGATGGATCACCGGCAAACGCAGCGAGGGCGCGTACCGCGGCGGCGGCCCGGTAGGGGTCGTCCTGAAGCCGGGAGAGCCGGCCCAGCGGCTCGATGGCCGGCATCGTCTTCCGCTCGCCCAGCAGGCGCGCGGCCAGCATGGCGCTCTCCGTGTCCGGGTGATCGAGGGCCCACAGGAGGCCGGCGTCGAAGTCCCGGGGGGTCTCCAGCAGCGAGCCGCAGCGCTCGCACCGGGTGCTTTCCCACGGGTTCATGGCATAGCAAACCGGGCAGAGGCGAGTCGGGCCCTCGCCACCGCGGGGCACCCCACCAGGTCCGGCAGCACCGGAACGCCGCACCAGGTTCGACGCCGGGTCAGGCACCCTCCACCTCTCGCTGCAGCGCGGTCGAGGTAGAAGCCGTCAGCGGAACCGCGGGTCGTCGCCGTTGCGACGGGCGGGCTTCATCGCCCGGCGCATTCTAGCGCGCGCCTGTCATCCCTCCCCCGCGAGCGCCATCGCCTCTCGCGTGCCGTCGCCTCCCGCGTGCCGTCGCCCCGCTCGCCCGTCTCCGGCGGCCGTGGGACCACGGGCCGAGTGGCCGGTGACACATCCGCTTCTGCGCGTACCCTGATGTCGATTTGCCGCCGCGTCGCGGCAGGGGCTCCTGGCCCCGGGCTGGCGCGCGACCTCCGGCTGGCGGTGGAGGTTCATCCATGACCGCAATCGCATCGGTCCATGCCCGCGAGGTCCTCGATTCGCGCGGGAATCCCACGGTCGAGGTCGACGTGGCGCTGGAGGACGGGGCGATCGGGCGCGCGGCAATCCCGTCCGGTGCATCCACGGGGAGCCACGAGGCCGTGGAGCTGCGCGACGGCGACAGGGCCAGGTTCGGCGGCAAGGGCGTCCTTCGCGCCGTCGCCAACGTGAACGACACGATCGCCCCCGAGGTGGAGGGGATGGACGCCGACGACCAGTCGGCGCTCGACCGGGCGATGATCGACCTGGACGGGACCCCCAACAAGGGCCGCCTGGGCGCCAACGCCATCCTCGGTGTGTCGCTGGCCGCCGCACGCGCCGCCGCCGAGGACGGCGACGTCCCGCTGTACCGCTACCTGGGCGGCCTCCGGTCCCGCACGCTGCCCCTGCCCCAGTTCAACATCCTGAACGGCGGGCGGCACGCGGTCGACTCGTGCGACTTCCAGGAGTTCATGGTGGCGCCCATCGGTGCGCCCACCTTCGCCGAGGCGGTGCGCTACGGATCGGAGGTCTTCCAGGCGTTGCGCGCGGAGCTCCACGACCGCGGCCTGGCCACGGGCCAGGGCGACGAGGGCGGCTTCGCCCCGACGCTCTCCTCGAACGAAGCGGCGATCGAGACCGTGGTGCGGGCGATCGAGCGCGCCGGGTACAAGCCGGGCGAGGATGTCGCGGTCTTCATCGACCCCGCCACCAGCGAACTCGTGGAATCCGGCGAGGAGGGCGGGCCGTATCGCTACCGCCTGGCCAGGGAGGGTCGCACGCTCGACTCCGGCGAGCTGATCGACCTGTGGGAGGACTGGGTGCGTCGTTACCCGATCTTCTCGCTGGAAGACGGGCTCGCCGAGGACGACTGGGCCGGCTGGAAGGA
>JAJYDP010000634.1 GCA_021777365.1 Chloroflexota bacterium
CACGCGTATCGCATCGGCGTGTGGATGTAGCTGACGTGCAGGTCCCGCTGACCCGTCCGCACGGCCTTCGAGAACGCCACCGAGCTGCTGACCACCAGCCCGGCGCCGCGCAGATCCAGGGTCGAGAAGTACAGCGGGTACAGGGGCAGAAACGCGCGGAAGTGCGAGGTCGGGCCGGTGAGCCGCTGGATCGGCCACGTCCGCACGCGTGCTGGGTCGATGCGATCGCCGAACCGCCCCGCGTGAAAGAAGCTCGTGTACACGGCCGCGCCCGGCAGCAGATCCGCGAGCTCGAGCGCGACCCGCTCGCCGCCGCCCTCGGCCACGAAGAAGTCGTGGACCAGTGCACCGCGCCCAGGGTGCCAGCCAGCGTGCATCATGCCCGTACGATACGTGTCCGCGATGGGGTGCGAGCTATGGTCGACCGGCGGCTGAACTACGGGCGCGAGATCGTGGCTCGCATGGTCGCCGACGTGGACGTGCACCTCGCACTGGATCTTGGTCCCGGGCTCGCCGAGGACATGCTTGCTGTTCGGGCCGCCCACCCGGCAGCGCGAGTCGTCGGACTCGAGGCTCACAGCCCCTATCTCGACCGCCTCCACAGCGCGAGCCTCGATGCGATCGCGTGCGACATCGACCGGGATGCGTTCCCCCTCGACTCGGCCTCGGCGGATGTGGTCGTCGCGAACCAGGTGTTGGAGCACCTCAAGGACGTCTTCTGGGTACTCCACGAGTCCGCACGGGTCCTTCGCGTGGGCGGGAGCCTGATCGTCGGTGTCCCGAACCTCGCCTCGTTCCACAACCGCGTGTTGCTCGCGATCGGGCGACAGCCGACCTCGCTGGCCAACTGGTCAGCGCACGTTCGCGGCTACACCAGGAGCGACCTGGCCCAACTCCTCGACAGGCCGTTTGTCGGCGGGTTCCGCCTTGCGGAGTCCGCCGGCGCCAACTTCTATCCGCTGCCAGGGTGGCTCGCCCGCCCCGCCGCGCGTGCATGGCCGGGCGGCGCGTGGGCGTTCTTCGGCCGATTCGAGAAGGTGCGACCGTACGAGGGCTCGTACCTGAGGTGGCCCGTCGAACAGCGGCTCGAGACCAGCTTCTACCTCGGACCGGACAGGCCGTAAACGCGGGAGGACCTCAGCGCCGCCCCCTGATCAGCCGCGGCACGCCCACCGTCCGACCGAGGAGATAAGCAGTGAGCAAGGGTACGTCGAGAACGCACGCCGCCAGGAACCTGGCGAACGGGCGCGGCTCGAAACGCGTCAGGGCGTGACCCACGCCGGCCGCCGCGCCGGACACCGGCCCCAACAGCAACCACCACGGAGAGGCGACGATCGCGCCTCCGATGCCGACGATCCATGCAATATCCCAGCCCATCCAGACGACGTCCGCGAATCGGATGACGCCGAACTCGCGTGGGTGGCTCGATGCATCGATCCCGTTGTCGAACCGCCATCGCAGCGCGCGCGCGTAGCTCTTGTGCTCCTCGTGGCGGACGATGAGCCCGGGCACACGCCGCAGCCGATGCCCGCCGCGGAGGAGGCGGACGGCCAGACGGAAGTCCTCTCCCATGCGATCGCGCGGATCGAAGCCGGTGGCGGCGAAGACGCGTCGGTCGAAAAGGACGTTATTGCCGGTGATCGGCATGCTCCCGGCGACCTCGCGCGGCTTTGCGCCGCTGATGCGGGCGACCACCGTCGCGTCCCCGTCGGGGACCGCGATGCCGCCGACGGCGGCGTTGCCTGGCAGTTCAGCGAGGCAGCGCGCGAGCCAGTCTGGGGGGAGCGTGATGTCTGCATCGACGAACGCAATCGCACTGCCGCGGGCAGCATCAACACCGGCGGCGCGCGCGGCGCCACGACCCCGGTTCTCCGGAAGGCGGATGACTCGGAGCCGGGCGTCACCACGGGCGGCCACCTCGACTGTTTCCGCGGTGCCGTCGGTGGAGCCATCGTCGACGAGGATGACCTCAAACTCTGCATCAGCCCTTTGGGCAAGGATCGTCCGGATGCACTCCGGCGCGCGGCGGTGCTCGTCGTGCGCGATGACGACGAGGGTAACGTTGGGGCGCACCGCATTCATGACACAAGCTGTTCGCCGATCGAGCGATGTCGGCGGGTGCCTATGATGGTTGGCCGATGGATCACTCAGACAGAATACGGTGCGGACGCAGCAGAAGGTCCGCTCGCCGTCTAGGGACACGGCCCTGGTGACGGCCGCCCGTCCATCAGCTGTCTACCTGCTCGCATCCTCACCGTATCCCCCCGTGAGTGGGAACAAGCTGCGGTCGGCGATGATCACGAGTGCGCTCGGCGAGCGGTTCGACGTGATGGTGGTCGCACTCGACGACGTCGATGCCCCAGGGCCGCTGGGCGCGGCTGCCCGCCGGTTGCTGGCTCGGCGCCACTCGGGTACAGCCCTCGCCATGGACACGGCCGTTGGGGTCCTATCCGGGCGCCCAGTCCTGCTACAGCGCTCAGTCCGCGCCGGCTGCCCCTCGGCTGTGGCCGAGCTTCTCCGCCAAGTCAGGCCGGACTTCGTTCTCTTGGGTCGCCCGCTCGTCGGGCCGTATGTGGCTGCCGCCCATGCCGTCGGCGCACGGGTTGTGATCGACGCTGACGAGTGGATGGCAAGAGTCGCACGAGGAGTCGCACGCTCCCGCCGGGCGCCATTCACTCAGCGCCTCCGAGCCGCCGTCGAGGCGGCGGTGATTCTCGACCGGATGGAGCGGCGGGCCTACCTCACCGCCGACCAGCTCTGGGTCTCATCCGACTCCGAGTGCGTCGCATTCCGGTTATTGCTGCCCGCCGCGGACATCCGCGTGGTCCCGAACGGTATTGAGCTGCCGGACGTCGCACCGGCCTGCCCGCCGGCGACTGCTGTGGCGTTCGTCGGGTGGTACCGCTACCCGCCGAACGAGGCCGCCGCAATCGAACTCGCCGCCGACATCATGCCGGCCGTCCGTGCCGCCGGAGGGCCGGACCGGCTCGTCCTGATCGGACCCGATCCCACTCCCGCGATGCGGCACGTAGCACGCGAGCAGACCGATACCCTCACAGGCGAGGTGCCGGACGTCCGCGGTGCGCTCCGCGATGCGGGTATCCTAGCTGTTCCTATCCGGTCCGGCGGCGGGACCCGGGTGAAGATCCTCGAGGCCATCGCTTCCGGCGTGCCAGTGGTCTCGACGCGTCTCGGCATAGCGGGGCTTGGTCTGCGAGATGGGACGGACATCCTCGTCGCGGAAACGACGAGTGAGTTCACGTCAGCTATCCGACGGCTCGCCAATGACGCGTCCCTCCGTGCGTCGGTGGCCGCGGCCGCGTTTGCATCGGTCCGCCCGCGCTTCTCGAGATCTGCCGCCGCCTCGGCGATCTCTGCAGCAGTCGACGATCTGATGCCCGCCGGCTCCTGATATGGAAGGACTCGTCAAGGGGGTGGGGCAGGGCGCGCTCGAGGTCAGGTCCGTGCGACGATGGTCACCCTGATATGCGCGGGTCAGCCGAGCCGTTGCCGCATGACAGTGAGTCGTCACCGAGGTGCCTCGGACTAGCAGCGCGAGTCGGGATCGCATAGGAGCGCTCGAGGGCTCTCGGCTCATCCTGTCGCTCTCGACCACGCCCTGCCCGTCCC
>JAJYDP010000635.1 GCA_021777365.1 Chloroflexota bacterium
GCCCGGGATCGCCGCGAACAGGCTCCCCGCCCCCACGCGCCGCGAGTCGTAGTCGACGCGCCGGACATGGATGCCGGCGGCGGCCGCCGGAGCCGGCAGCACGGTCACCAGGTTGGCACGTCGCGCGAGCAGGGCCGCCAGGTCCGCCAGGTCGGCCAGGTCCGCCGGGTCGGCCAGGTGCCCGGGCCTTCCCGTGACGCGGCCACCGGAGCCGGGTGGCACGCCCGGCCGCCCGCTCACGGTTCGCCGCCTTCGGCCCCGTCGTGCCGCTCCCGGTCGAGGCGGCGCCGTGCGACCCGGACCCGCACCGCCTGTGCCGACTGGACCGCCCGCCGGACGAGCGGCCGGACCTCCATCTCGAGCCCGCCGATGTAGGCGACCTCGCGGCCGCCGAACCCGACCTTGAACTGCTCGATCCCGGCGTGCGAGAGCCCCCAGAGATCGTAGACAGCGTACCCCGCGTCGCGCGACGAGCGGATCGCCTCCCACTTCAGCAGGTAGTTCGCCCGCGACTCGGCGCCGGCGCGGGTCATGCCGCCGTACGGCTCGACGATCCGCCGGCCCCAGCCCACCAGCAGCAGCGCGGCCTGCGCCTCGCCCGCCGCATCCTGCGCGAGCAGCAGCCTGGCCCGGCCTCGCGCCGCGTACGCCCGGTGGACGGCGCGGTAGGTGGTTGCGGTCCGGTACGTGAATCCGGCCCGCCGCGCGGTGTCGACGTAGATGGCGTAGAACTCATCCAGCCGATCGGGGCCGGCCTCGACGACTTCGATCCCGGCACGGCGCGCCTTCTGCACGTACTGCCGCCACTTGCCGCGCAGGTCACCCCAGAGCGCCTCCTCAGGCTTCGACAGGTCGATCCAGCGCGAGCGTGCGGGCTGCGGTGACGGACAGCGCCGCCACCCCGCGCGCTCGAACCAGCCCAGCTCGGGGCCGCCGGCCTCGATCTCCGGGTCGATCACCACGTGGCTCAGCCGTGCCTCGACGGCTGTCCGCCGCACGGCGCCGGTCCAGGTGTCGGCCATCTCCGCGTCGAGCCCGGCCGCCACCGGGCCGCGCGGCGCGTAGCCGACCGACCACGGCAGCGGCCCGATCCGGTGCGTGAGCAGCTGACAGCCGACGGTGCGCGCGGCATCGCCCACGACCACCCGCCGCGCACTCCACCCGTTGCGCGCCTTGACCTCCGCCCACGGGGTGGCCTGCAGGTACGGCGCCAGATCGGTCGAGGCGACGAACGCGTCCCAGGCCGAGGGATCGGCCTCGAGCGTCGCGGGGTGCGGCCGGGGTTCGGGTGCGTCCACGTCAGGCGATTCTCCGCCCGAGCGTGTCACGCAGCAGCCGCAGGGAGTACGGGAGCTCGGGCACGCGTGCGAGGAAGCACCACGCCGCGTACACGGTGGCGCCGGCGGCGGTGGCGACCACGAGCTCGACCAGCACCAGCAGGCGACCGGGCGTCACGCCCACCAGGCCCCCGAGGACGCCGAGTGCCCAGCTGGCCGCGCCCGCGGCCAGCAGCGAACCGACCGCGAACACGAGCGCCGCGAGGACCAGCCGTCCGAGCTCGAGGCCGGCGGTCCGCCGGGCCAGCAGCACCGTCAGCACGGCCGCCTCGACCCACGCCCCCGCCGCGATCCCGAGCGCGAGCCCGCGCAGTCCGAGTGGCCCGACGGTCGTCACCGACACCACCACGTTGATCGCGACGGCGAGCAGCGCGGCGCCCACCGGGATGCGCGTCTCGCGATCGGCGTAGAACGCCCTCGCGAGCACCACGACGAGCGAGTCGGCAGCCAGCCCGGCCAGGAAGAAGAGCAGGGCGTCGGCGGTCGCCAGCACGTCCGCCCGGTTGAAGTTCCCGTACCCGAACAGGAGATCCACCACCTGCGTGCGCACCACCATGCCCACGGCGGCCAGGAAGAGCATCACGAACAGCAGCAGCCGCAGGGAGCGCGTGACCAGCCGTCCGAACGTCACGTGCTCCCCGGCCGCAAGCGCGGTGGACATCGAGGGCAGGAGCACCACCCCGAGCGGCAGCCCCAGGACCCCGATCGGGATCTGGTAGGCGGTGAACGCCGCGTTGTACCACGGAAGCGCCGCCGTCCCGAGGCCGGTCGCCAGCAGCGTGTTGACGATGAACGTGATCTGGGTCGCGCCCAGCCCCACGGCACGCGGAGCCACGAGCCGGACGACCTCGCGCGTCTCCGGATCTCCCACGTCCGCCACGCGCTGGTAGCGGTAACCCATCGCATCGAGCGGCATCACCTGGACCAGGAGGCTGAGCAGTCCGCCGATCACCACGCCGACCGCCGCGACCGTCACGCCCATGCGGCCCCCGAGCAGGACCACCGGCACGATGATCGCCAGGTTGTAGAGGAGCGGCGCGATGGCAGCCGCGGTGAACCGGTTGCCCGCGTTCAGCACGCTCGTGGCCACCGCCGAGACGGCCAGCAGGATCGGCGAGAGGAGCATGATCCTGGAGAGCTGCACGGCGAGGTCCAGCTGTTCGCGCGTGAAGTCCTGGGTGATCAGCGGCAAGATCCACGGCGCGGCCACGAAGAAGACCACGCCGAAGACCGCGAGCCCGATCAACATCAGGTTCACGACGCTCGACACGAGGCGCCACGCCTCGCGGTGCCGTCCATCGTGGAGGAGCCCCGCGAGGACCGGGATCAGCGCGGAGCTGAGCGCGCCGGCGGCGACCAGCTGGAAGATCGCGTCCGGGATGCGGAACGCGGCGAGGTAGGCAGCCATGTCGCGCCCCGCGCCGAACACGGCGAGCAGCGTCGCCGTGCGCACCCACCCGAGGATGCGCGACGCGAGGTACGCGCCGGTGACGATGAGCCCGGCGCGCGCCAGCATCCTGCCGCTGATCGCCGCGCCGGCACCCTCCGCCTCCGCGCCCGTCACGGTCGCGCCGGCGGAGACGCCGGTGGCCCGCCGCTGGTCCGTTCCCGCCGCCCCCCACCGGTGGAGCCACGTGCGTCGGGGCCGGTCACGGAACCGCGCGTGGACCGGGGGTGGGCCGTCACGTAGGCACTGCGGAGGCGCCCCGGGGTCACGTGCGTGTACAGCTGCGTGGTGGCCAGGCTGCTGTGGCCCAGCAGCTCCTGGACCACGCGGAGATCGGCGCCACCCTCCAGCAGGTGGCTCGCGAACGAGTGCCGGAGCGTGTGGGGGCTCACACCCTCGGGCAGGCCCGCGAGCCTCACGAGGCGGTCGATGCGGAGCCGCATCCCGCGAACGCCCATGGCGCCCCCGCGGGCGTTGAGGAACACGGAGCCGCCGTCGGGGGTGCCGCCGCGGGCGAGCAGGACGGGGCGCACGCCGTCCAGGTAGATGCCCAGGGCCTCCATCGCGGGACGGCCCAGCAGCGAGACGCGCTCCTTGCGCCCCTTGCCCAGGACCCGGACCTCGCCGCGGCGCAGGTCGAGGTCCGCGATGTGCAGCCCGGCGAGCTCGCTGATCCGCAGGCCGGCGGCGTAGGCGGTCTCGACGATCGCCCGATCACGGACGGCCAGCACGGCCGCATCCGCGCCTCGCCGCGTGCCGGGCGGCGTCGCCGGGCGCCGTGCGGGGCGCATGTCGACGGGCAGCACGTCGATGGCGTCCAGCAGTTGCTCGACCTGGCCCACC
>JAJYDP010000636.1 GCA_021777365.1 Chloroflexota bacterium
TTCTGGGCGGCGGTGGGACCGGTCGACGGCGAAGGCGACGGGGAGGCGCTCGGCTGGGCAGACGCGCCGGGGGCCGCGGAGGCGGCCGACGAGGGTGCGGCCGATGCCGCGGGACTCGCCGAAGCGGCGGGGGCAGCCGACGTGCCCGGGCTGGCGATTGCCGCCGACGAGCTGGGAGAGGCGCTGGCCGAGGGCGACGGGGATGCGACGGCGGCCGGCATTGCGCCGGGCTGCACGAAGATCGCCAGGACCTTCCGCTGCTCGGGCGTGGTCGCCTCCTGCTTCAGCTGGTTGTCCACGTCGGCGGAGCTCACGGTGATCCCCATCTTGCCGGCGAGCTGGGTCTGCAGGATGCCGTCGATCAGCTCGCTGGCGGCGTTCTGGGGAAGCGACTGGAGTTGCTGCTGGAGGTACTGCTGCTCCTGGGCCGCCGTCTGCTGGTCGACTGCGCCGGAAGCAACGGCCGACTGCAGGTTCGCCAGCACGGCGTTGATCCGGTACTGGTCCACCGCCTCTCGCTGGGCCCACTGGTCCTTGCTGATGGAGACGCCATTGACCGTCGCCACGGCCACCAGGTGGTCGCTGTAGTAGATCGCCCCCAGCCCGCCGGCCAGGATCGCGACGGCGACGACGATGAGGCCGATGAAACCGAAGGTCACCAGGACCTGCTGCCGCTGCTCGTCGTCCATGGAGGAGCGGCGCTTTCGGTTGGGGGCGGCACGAGGGGTGCGGAAGGTCATGGCGTGTTCAGGATCCCTTTGGTGGATGGGCGCCTCGCTCTGGCGCAGGCCTCCAAGAGTAGCGCCTCTGGTGGGTTGGGCGCTGGATCGAGGCGGCGCAGGGCCGCCCCGGCAGTGCGCTCGGGCCGGACACGCGACCTGCTCAGGATCGCTGGCTCCCCTCGTTGCCCCGGTCGCGGAGGAAGCGCTCGATGTCCGCGATGAGGTCGTCGCCGGTCGGCTGACGCTCTTCGTCGACGCGGGCCTCCAGTCGCGCGACATGCGCGCGCGTGCTCTCATCCGCCGACATCGCCAGGTCCAGCCGGGCACGGATCTGGCGGGCCTCCTCGGGCAGCGGACCGAGTGGGATCTCCGCGCCGAGGTGGTGCCCCAGGACCCGGAGCAGCTCGATGGCCGCGGCGGGGGCCGGGCCGGTCACGTAGTGGGGCACCTGGGCGAAGTAGCCCACCGCGGGGATCCCGGCCGCGCTGATCGCCATGTCGAGCACCGACAGGGCTGCCGCCGGCACGCGCAGGATGCCTTCCGGGCCCGGTTCCACGCCACCGCGCAGCAGCTCGGGCTTCGACGCCGTGCCCATGACGGGCACCGGGCGCGTGTGGGGCACGGCGCCCGGGATCGCACCGACGCTGATCCATTCGACGATCCCGAGGCGTCGCGCGAGGTCCACGGCAGCCTCGCACAGCTCGTGCCATCGGTAATCGGGTTCGGGCCCGGCCAGCACGAGCACATCGCGCCCGCCGATCTCCGTGCGCCTTACGACGAGCTCGGGCCAGGTGATCTGGCTGGGGCGGCCGTCCTCGATCTCGAGGCTGGGCCGCCGCGCGCGGTAGTCGAACAGGGCGTCGGCGTCGAACGTGGCGATCACCTCGCCGCCGCCGGCGACCTGGTTGGCGGCGGTCGTCGCGGCCGTGCCGGCGTCGACCCACCCGTCGAAGGCGACGACCAGGGCAGGGGATCGGAGATCCGGGACGTGCTCGAGGCGGTACAGGACCACGGACCAAGGATAGGGCACCCTGCCGAGGCGCTGTGGGGCAGTACCTTCCGCGAGGCGGCCGGAACGAATTGCCGGGGCCTCGGCCGCAACGTCACCGGTGCAGCATCGTTCTGAGAGACAACGGCCCCGGACACGCGGGTCGCACGATCGTGAGGAGCACCATGTTCGGGACCATCGCCAGGTATGTGAGTCTCAAGCTCGCCGCCTCCCTGATCGTTGCCGCAGCGCTTCCGGTGGGCCTCGTCGCGGCGGCGGCCGTGGTGAGTCACCCCGCCACGCCGGGGCATGCCAGCTTCACGACGCCGGACCACGCGGTGGGCACCACCGACCAGTCGGAGGTCGCGCAGCCCACGGACACGCCGGACGCGAACGCGGCGAATCAGGACGCGGCCAACGCCAGGCCGACCGACAACCACGGATATGCGGTGTCGCAGGTCGCGCAGAACCCGCAGGCGACCGGTGGCCCGAACGACAACCACGGCGGCGCCGTCAGCCAGGTCGCGCGCGGCGACCACGGGCCGTGTGGCACCAACCCACCCGGCAAGTCCGGCGCGCACTGCCCGTTCCCGACGCCGACCCCGACCACTGGCACGAACCCCTGACCGGCCGGGCCCACGTCTGAGCCACGGGGCCCCCGCGAGCCGGGGGCGCATCCAGAAGGCTTGATGTCGCCCCGGTAGGGACAGTGCCCCGGGGCAGGCCCGTTGGCCGGTCGCCCCGGGGCGTATCGGCTCTGGCCGCCACGCGATCGCACGCCGACGATGTGCCGGGCTGTCGCCGGCGGACCAGCCCTGTCCGCCACGAGCCCACGGAGGCGCACTTGGCCCTCGTCATCGACGGGCTCCGCAAACGCTTCGGCGAGGTCCAGGCGCTCGACGGGATCGGATTCTCGGTCGAGCCCGGCCAGGTCTTCGGGTTCCTCGGCCCCAACGGCGCCGGCAAGACCACGACGATGCGGATCGTCCTGGACATCCTCCACGCGGATGAAGGCTCGGTGGCCTGGAACCGTCGTCCTGCCGCCGCCGCCCCGAGGCGCACCTGGGGGTACCTGCCGGAGGACCGTGGCCTCTACCCGCGCATGAAGGTCCTCGACCAGCTCGTGTTCTTCGGCTCGCTGTACGGTGTGTCCCGTGCCGATGCCGCGCGGCGGGCACGGCACTGGCTGGCCCGCTTCCGCGTCCCCGAATACGCAGACCGCCGGGCCGAGCAGCTCAGCAAGGGGAACCAGCAGAAGGTCCAGTACTTCTGATAGGTTGGCAACTCAGGTACCTGGTCCACCTTGGAGCGGGCGTCCACCCAAACGCGCCGGCCTCGTTGAGGGAATCACAGGCGGCGTTGGTTACGCATGTAGACTGGTGGGTACGGCAGTTCGGCCTGTGGCGTCCGCAGGTGGCCGCTGGCGTTCTATTTCGTGCCCAAAGCCGTTCTATTGGGGCAGTCTGGCCACGGTCGTCCGCACCTGTTGCTACCGGCTGTTGCTACCGCTACCGGGGCCAACGTGTTGGCTACTGCCAGGTGGCCGATGTTACCGCGGGTGCTCGGCGGGCGCCGGTCGTTGAGCACCCGCACGCCAGGGACTGCGGTGAGCGACTTGGCCAGCTCCTCCTCCCCACGGGCGGCTCTTCCGTGACGGCGAGGATCACGCGGCCGAGGCGAGCTCGAACGGTGCCCTCCAGCGCCCCGACCCGACGTTGGCGTCCTCAGGGCCAGTTCGACCGGCGGCATGGCCCAGGCGTCGGCTTGAGGCATGCTCAGCGGTCTAACACTAGTAGATCGTTCCGGACCAATCCTTACGCATCAAACGAGTCCGAGGTCGAACTTGTTCCAGCGGAACACGACGGGCGCGTCGTTGAACTCCGCGATGCCCTGGTGGATGCGGGCCTTCAGCTCG
>JAJYDP010000637.1:0-2478 GCA_021777365.1 Chloroflexota bacterium
CGCTAGGTCGGCGACAACCTCCGCCACGACGTCCTCGTAGCGGGCCTCGGCCCGGTTGTGCATGAGCACGTATGGGACGCCCCTGCGCGCGGCGACCCGCGGGAGGGCGACCGACGGGCCCACGCCCCAGATGTCGTTGATGCAGTCGGCACCGGCATCCAGCGCGGCCTCCGCGACCGCAGGCTTGGTCGTGTCGACGCTGATCGGAACGCCGGGCAGGGCATCCCGGATACCGCGCACGGCGGGTGCGACGCGCGCGAGCTCCTGCGCCTCGTCCACCGGCTCGTGGCCGGGCCTGGAGGATTCGCCGCCCACGTCGAGGAGATCCGCGCCGTCCTCGACCATTCGCCGCGCCCGGGCAACGGCAGCCGGGACCAGCTTGGAAGCATCGCGCAGCAGGCCGTCGCCGCTGAACGAATCCGGCGTGACGTTGACGATGCCCATCACGTAGGTGCGCGCGCCCCACGCGAACGTCACGGGCCCGATCCGGGTCGTGCCCAGTCTTCCCGGTGGCAGCCCGCCTGGTGCCAACCCGGCGAGGCTCATCGCACGAGGCCCCGTGACTGCAGGATTCCCCGTACGGCGCCCACGAGGTAGAGGGACCCGGCGACGACGAGCGGACCGCCGGCTGCCTGCGCCTGCCGGATGGCGTGATCGAGCGCCTCCTCCGGCGATGGAACGACGTCCACGGGCTCGCCGGGGTCGCCCGACCCGGTCTGTGCGCCCCGCCGTCTGCCCGGCCTGCCCCGCCGATCGGCTGGCGCGCCGCGTCGTCCAGCCTGTGCGCCCCGCCCGCCTGCCGGCGCGGTTGCGCGCTCCTTCGCGGCGTTCCACGCCGCGACGAGCTCGGCGGGATCCATGCCACGCGCGGTGACCCTGGTCGCCACGAGCCGGGCCTCCCGCAGCGTCGCTGCCGCCACGAGGCGTTCCACCATGCCCGGCACGTCCTTGTCGCGCATGATCGCCAGCAGCAGCGTGGCGGGTCCGGGAGCCAACGACGGCCGAAGCTCGTCGAGCGCCTCCGCCAGCGCGCGGGCTCCGGCGGGGTTGTGGGCGCCGTCCAGCACGAGGTCGACCGACCGCCGTTGCCCGCCGGGTCGACCCAGGTCGGCCGCCCCCGGGGGCTCGCCCGGTGAGCCGCGTCCCGGCTGCGGGATGCCCGGGAGTTCGACCAACTCGAGCCGGCCGGGCCACCGCGCCGCCGCCAGGCCGTCGCGGCGAGCCTGCGCAGGCACGACCGCGATTCCCGCCTCCTCGAGCGCGTCGACCACGCCGAGCGCCACGGCCGCATTCGCCGCCTGGTGCCGCCCGAGCAACCCGATCCGCACGTCGCCGAGGCCCGGAGCGTCCACGCGAACCCCGCGGCGATCCATCCCGAGGACCGGCAACGGCGCCGTCTCAACCAGCGGCACACCCATGCGGCGTGCCCGGCGCCGCACCACTTCCAGTGCCTCCCCGGAGGCGCCCGTGACGCCGAGATCGCCGCGCTTCAGGATCGCGGCCTTCTCGCGTGCGATCAGGGGGAGCGTGCCACCGAGCCACTCCGCGTGATCCATGGCCACGTTGGTGACGGCTGCTACGCCCCCGTCCCATGCGTTCGTGGCGTCGAGCCGCCCGCCCAGGCCGACCTCGACCACGGCCACGTCCACGCCCCGCTCTGCGAACCACGCGAACGCGGCCGCCGTGACCACCTCGAACTCGGTCGGCGGTCCGAGCCGGCGCGGCAGCCGGTCGGCGATCGAGAGGGTTCGGGCGACGAGCGCCGCCATGTCGGCCGGCTCGATCGGGCTGCCGTCGACCACGATCCGCTCGCGGTACTCCACCAGGTGAGGTTTCGGGGCCTGGCCGACCCGATACCCGGCCGCTCGGAGCATCGCCGAAACCAGGGCCTGCACGCTGCCCTTGCCGTTCGTGCCGGCAATCAGGGCTCCGCGTACGGCGGCCTGCGGATCGTCGAGGGCACGCAGCAGGGCGCGCGTGCGGCCGAGGCCGAGATGGATCCCGAACCTCCCCCGGGCCGTCAGCGCGGCCACCGCGTCCGGGTAGGTCAGGGGCGGCACGGCCGGGTCGGGCTGGGGATCCGGGGGGTCCTCATCGGCCTGTTCGGGCGCCGGCCTGTCCGCCGCGGCAGGCAGGTCGGCCGGTTCGGGCAAGTCCACAGGGGCCGGATCGGGCGCATCCACGATCTCCTCCACGCGGCGCCGCGCGCGGGTCACGCGGGTCACGCGAGTCACGCGGCCGATACGATCGCCTCTCACGAGCCGGCTCAATCCCGCCGCGTGAGCTCGTCCTCGTAGAACACGCACTGGTTGAACCGCGCCGCCAGGCAGACGTCGGCGACGTAGCCCTGCTCCAGGTGGACGCCGCCCCGCAGCTGGCAGCGCGACACGGTCGTCTCCTGCCGCGAGAGCGCCTTCATGAGGTGCGGAGCATGCACCGGGAGCGCGCCCCGGCTCCCCGTCATGTAGAAGTGCGGGC
>JAJYDP010000637.1:2488-3625 GCA_021777365.1 Chloroflexota bacterium
TGTCCGCTCGCTGCACGAATGGAGGTGCGGGCCTGCGCGCCGGACGTTCCAATTCCGCTCCTGGCTGGGTTCAGGGCCGGACCCCTGCCGGGCCGCCAGTAGCGTACACCAGTACCGACGGGGTATGACTCGTGCGGCTCGGCGTCGAGGGGGGCTCGACCGCGAGGAGGACCTGCGGATCCGAGCGTGCGAGAATCGCGGCAATGGCCGATCGACCGACCCGGGGAAGACCGCTCGCACCGCAGCCGCGACGCTCCCAGCCGCACATCACGCGCCGTCCCCCCGTGGCCGGGCGGTACCGGTCGCCTTCTCCGCCCTCGACCCGACGTGCACCTGGCAGCGGGGGCGGGCTCCCATGGCCGGCCCGCCTGGTGCTCCTCGTCGCCGTGCTCGCCCTCGGCGGATCGGTGCTGCTGGTGGCATCGGGCATGCTGGGCTCCGCGGTCACCGGGTTCGGCCACACCATCGGCGACATGTTCGGGGCGGTCACCGGCCCGGGGGCAACGGCGGTCCCGACCGCGGTCGTCGTGCCGGGAACGCCACACCTCGTGGTACCCACCAACGCCTACACCAACCAGCCCGCCTGGGACGTGCAGGGGTTCGCGCCCGACTCGGCGGTCGGCAAGGGAGATTCCGTGCGGATCTACGTCAACGGGAAGGTTGCGCGGGAGCAGCAGCTCGGTCCCACGGCCAATTTCACCGTCCCCGCGGTGCCGATCCCCCTGGGCAGGTCCTCGATCACCGCGACCATCGTGGGGCCCTCGGGCGAGAGCGCCCAGAGCACACCGATCAGCGTGGTGTTCTCCAACGTGCCACCGGCCGTGATCCTTTCGGCGCCCATCGACGGGGCGGTGGTCAACGGCGGCACCGTCACCGTCTCGGGGCGGACCCGGACCGGCGCGACGGTCGTGGTGCGGAACGACAACACGCACCAGAGCAACACCGCGGTCGCGACCAGCGCGCTGTTCTCGATCGTGGTCACCATCGGGCCCGGCACGAACAACCTGTCGATCACGGCCACCGATCAGGCCGGGAACACCACGACCAAGACGATCAAGGTGATCGGGGGCAGCGGTCAGACGACGGTGAGCCTGCACCTGTCGAACGCGCGGCTCGCCCTCACCAGCCTGCCGAAGT
>JAJYDP010000638.1 GCA_021777365.1 Chloroflexota bacterium
TGTTCTCGAGCACGCGGGCGGCCACGCCCTCCCCTTCCCGCACCAGCCCGAGCAGCAGGTGCTCGGTGCCGATGTAGTTGTGGTTGAAGCGCTGGGCCTCGTCCTGTGCCAGGGTGAGGACCTTGCGTGCGCGGTCGGTGAACTTGTCGAAGCGATCAACCATGGAGTCGACGATGCCCTTCCAGCGGGGGTGTCCGTGTAACCCGCCCGTCGCCCAATCCTAGCACGGGGTTCCCGGGTAGCCGGTACGGCGCCCTTCCATCGATAACGGGTTCGCGCACGACAGCGTGACGGATGTGGGGGGCACGGACGGCGGCCGCGAGCAAGCCGCGCTGCCCGGCTCCGCTGACGTCGACGGCCCGCCGGTTGACCGGCGGGCCGTCGAGTCGGGCTCGGGGAACCGGTCAGCCCTGACCCTCCTGGCCCTCCTCGATCTCCTCGGGAGCCGCGGCCTCGGCGGCCGCGACCTGCTGGCGGACCTGCGCGAACGCCGCCGCGAGCGTGTTGTCGATCCCGCCTTCCGGCTCCTGGACGGCCTGCGAGAGATCGTAGCTCCGCTCGGGCCGGGGACGGCGTTCGCGTGGCTCCGGCGCGGGCCGGGCCGGCGGCTCCTCGGCCTGCTTGAGGCTGAGCCCCAGGCGGTGGCGCTCGGAGTCCAGCGAGATGATCTTGAGCTTGAGTGTCTGGCCCTCATGGACGACGTCGCTCGGATGCGCGACGCGCTGGTGGGACAGCTCGCTGATGTGGATCAGCCCCTCCAGCCCATCCCGGACGCGGACGAAGGCACCGAAGTTGACGATCTTCGTGACGGTGCCGTCGATCACGTCCCCGACCTTGAAGTCGGCGACGGTGGAGTGCCAGGGGTCGGGCTGCAGCCGGCGGATCGAGAGGCTGATGCGTCCCCGCTCGTGGTTGATGTCGATGACCTCGGCATCCACCTGGTCGCCGACCTTGTAGCCCGCCTCGGGGTTGTTGACCTTGTTCCAGGAAAGCTCGCTCTTGTGGACGAGCCCGTCGATCCCCCCGAGGTCGATGAAGACGCCGAACGGCGCGATCGACCGGACGGTGCCGCTCACCTTCTGGCCAACCTGGAGGCTGCTGAAGAGCTCATCGCGCTTCTCGCGTCGCTCTTCGTACAGCGCCACCTTCTCCGACAGGATCAGGCGGTTTGCCTTCCGGTTGACCTCCAGGATCTTCAGCCGCAGGCGGCGCCCGATGTACGGCTGGAGCTTCTCGGCGATCTCCTGCGCCGCGTCGCGCGGTTGCTCGTTCTGGGGTCGGCGTGGGAAGTCCACGATCTGGCTGATCGGCACGAACCCGCGGATCCCGCAGTCGACGATGAGGCCGCCCTTGTTGTGGTCGATCACCGGCGCCTCGATGATCACGCCTGCATCGAGCTGCTCCTGCATCGCGCGCCACTTGCGCTCGAGGCCCGCGCGGCGAAGCGAGAGGACGGCGTGCCCCTCGTTCGATTCCGGCTGCAGGACATAGACGAGCACCAGGTCGCCGACGGTCGGCTGCGGCTGGTTCTCCGCGTGGCGGCCGAACAGCTCGCGGTTGCTGACGACGCCCTCGCTCTTCGCGCCGATGTCGACCAGGATCTCGTCCCGATCGACCCGCACGACCGTTCCCTCGACCACGTCGCCGTGCTTGAACGAGCGGATGTCGCCTTCCTGCTGCTGGAGGAGCTCCGCCATCGTCGTCGGCTCGGGACGGGTGTCGCGGAGCACGGACTCCACGGCGGCGGGCGCCGCAGCTCGCTCTTCCTCGGAGAGGGCCACGGGTTCCTCGATGGCTGCCGTCGCACCGCCGGCGCTCTCGCCAGCCGGCCCCGCCGCGAGGACGGGTTCCTCGGACGGGGCCGGCTCCGCAGCGACCGCCGCTGCCGGTACCGCCTCCTCCGTCCGGGTCTGCTCCTCGGCAACCGCCACCACCGTGGCCGCTGCCTCCTCCGCCGGGGTCACCGGGACCTCGGCAGCCAGGCTTGTGGCTGCGACCTCGGCCTCGGGACTCGCGGCTTCAGGCTCGACCTCCGCGGCGGTCTGCTCGACCGGGCCGCTCGGCTCGACCTCCGCGGCCGGCTCGACCTCCGCGGCGGAGTCCGCCGCGGGCTCGTCGGTTGCCGGCCCAGTGGCGGCCGTGACGCTGGCATCGGCGGGCTCGTCGGCGACACTCTCGCCGGCGCGCTCCTCGACCACGGCCGTCGAAAGCGATGTCGCCTCGGCCTCCGCGGTCGTCCCGCCCGTCTCTTCCTGGCTCAATGTCCTCTCCTCGTGAACGCCTGCTCCGGCGTGAAACAACAAAGCCTGAGCCGACGCTCAGGCCTCAGGATCCGCAGGTCGCTCGTCCGTGTCCTGGTGAGACTCCGTCCGCCCTCCGTGTCCCCGGTCGCGCCGCTCTCTTCTGCTGTCCCCTCGCAGGGCCACGGCATCGTACCACACGCGGCAAGGCGATCGACCGGCCCGGCCATGGCCGTGCGGCTACGGGATCTGGAGCACCTGGCCGATCCTCAGCAGCCGTGGATCCGTGATCCCGTTGGCCTGCTGCAGCGCGCTGACGCTCACCCCGAAGCGAGCCGCGATCGCGCTCAGGGTGTCCCCTGCCTTCACTCGGTAGGTCGTGGTGGCGGCCGAAGATGGCTGCGGAGTGACCGGCGCCGGCGAAGGCGTCGGCGGGGGGGGAAGCGCCCCCGTGGTCGCCGCCGGCGACGCGACGACCACGGGGGCCACCGTCGGCGGCTGACTGACCGCCGCGGCCACGGTGGCCAGGGGGCTGTGGACCGCCGGCGACGGCCCGGCCGTGCCGGGCAGACGGGCCGCGAAGACGGCGAGCGCCGCGAGCACCACCACCACCGCGGCGGCAGGCCCCGCCAGTGAGCGAAACACGCGGGAGTTTCCGCTTCGAGCGGGTCCCGGGCGCCCACCGGTCGCGTCCGGGCGAGTGCCGACCTCCGTCGTTCGCCCGCTGCGCGTTCCCGTGCTCCCAGGCCGCCGCGCGGTGTCCTGCGGCAGCCGCGTCCCGATCGGGTCCGTTCCCACCATGCCCTGCGACCGTCGACCCCCGACCAGGACCACGGGCGTCGTGCGTCCGAGCGGCCGGGAACGGCGCTCCTGGAGCGTGTCGATGGCGATGCCCGCGTCCGCGAACGTCGCGGCGCGGCGTTGTCGAGCGGCCTCGAGGGCGGGGCAGCCGTCGTGGCCGGCGGTCAGGCAGAGACGCCGCTGCTTGTCGGTCGAGAGCGTCTCGAATGGCCGGGTCGCCGTGCAGCGATGCTCCCTGTCGGGGTAAGCGAATCGGAAGCCGCCCGCGGGCACGAGCAGGTACGGGCAGAGCGCCAGCTGCGGATCGTCAGGCGATCGCGGCCGAGACGGGCCCGCGAGTCCCGGGGCGGCGCGAGGAGCAGTGCCGGCGTCGGGAGACTCCTTCGCCCCCACACGAACCATGCCGACATGATACCGACCGTGCGCACGACCGTCGGTCACCGCGACTGCCGCCCAGAAACGCAAGAACCCTGGCGACGACCTATTTTCCCGAAAGGCTGCCCTCTCAGTATCTTCGGCGCTGGAGAGCTTAACTGCCGTGTTCGGGATGGGAACGGGTGTGGCCTCTCCGCTACTGTCA
>JAJYDP010000639.1 GCA_021777365.1 Chloroflexota bacterium
AACGCGTCGTCGGGCCGACCGTGCCCGCCGGGCGCTGACGGGAGGGGCGACACGGATACCGCGCTGAAGCGGCGCCTGGAGACGCGTCTCGGCACGATCCTGGCCGGGCCCGTTCGCCAGCGCCACGACCAGACCGAGATCCGCATCGGCGCCGGTGCCGTGGTCGACGTCCTGCGCACCCTGCACGACGACCCCGAGTTCCGCTTCGAGGTGCTGGCCGACATCGCCGGCGTCGACATGGGCGACTCGATGCAGGTCGTCTTCCACCTGTGGTCGCAGTCGTCGCCCGACTGGCTGCGGGTGATCGTGGTCGATCTGTCGCGCGACGACCCGCGCGTGCCATCGGCGACCTTCCTGTGGAAGGGCGCGGAGTGGATGGAGCGCGAGGCCTACGACATGTTCGGGATCATCTTCGAGGGCAACCGCGACCTGCGCCGGATCTACATGCCGCCCGACTACACGAGCTTCCCGCTCCGCAAGGACTTCTACCTGGCGGACGACGCCGCCCGCTCCCCCGGACAGGGGGTGCGGCACATGGAGCAGGTCCACGCGCCGGCCGATTCGGCGGCGCCCATCCGCCGCAGCCGTGCCCGCTGACCCGATGGCCGCCCGCGCGCCGTCGCTCGACGACCCGAACGTCCTCGTCGAGACGCCCGCCGCCATCGTCGATGCCGTCCCGCCGTATGCGCCGCGGACGGAGCGCGAGGCGGAGTTCTACGCGCTCGGCCAGGGGCAGATGCTCCTCAACATCGGCCCGCACCATCCCGCCACGCACGGCGTCCTGCGGCTGGTGCTGAAGATCGAGGGCGAGCGGATCGTCGACATCGACCCCGTGCTCGGGTACCTCCACCGGGGCGTCGAGAAGCTCGGCGAGAACGCCGACTACCACCACGCGATCGCCTACACCGATCCGCTCGAGTACATCAGCTCGCTCTTCAACGAGCTCGCCCCCGTCATGGCATTCGAGCGCCTGCTCGACCTGCGCGTCCCGCGGCGGGCCGAGTACCTGCGCGTGCTCTCGTGCGAGCTGCTGCGCGTCTCCAGCCACATCCTCTTCATGGGATTCATGGCTCTCGATATGGGCGGGCTGACGCCGATCCTGTACAGCTTCATCGAGCGGGACGAGATCGTCGAGATGCTCGCCTCCCTGACCGGGCAGCGCATGCTGTTCAACTACATGCGGATCGGTGGCGTGAACGGCGACCTCAACCACGAGTTCATGAGCCGCCTCGGCGACTGGATGAGCCGCGCGGCTCGCCAGGCGGATGCCATCTCCACGCTCCTCACCGAGAACGAGATCTTCGTCAAGCGGACCCGGGGCCTCGGGGTGATCGACCCCGCGCAGGCGCTGAACCTGGGCATGAGCGGCCCGAACCTGCGGGCGTCCGGCATCCCCTTCGACGTGCGCCGGGCGCATCCGTACTCGGTCTACCCCGAGCTGGAGTTCGGGATCCCGACACGCACGGAGGGCGACTCGTACGCGCGCTACCTGGTGCGTGTCGACGAGATCAAGCAGAGCCTTCGCATCATCGACCAGGTCCTCCACGAGATGCCCGACGGGCCCGTCATGGCGAGGATCCCGCGCCGGATCACGCCGAGGCCGGGGCGCGCGTGGGCCGCGATCGAGAGCCCGCGCGGCCAGTACGGGTGCTACGCGATGAGCGACGGGACGGACCAGCCGTTCCGCTTCCGGATCCACGATCCCTCGTTCGTGAACCTGCAGGCGCTCGTCCCGATCATGCCCGGGTGCCTGGTGGCCGACACGATGGCAGTCAACGCGAGCCTCGACCCGATCATGGGGGGCGTCGACAAGTGAGCGTCGCCACGCGGTCCGCGAACCGCGTTCCCACCAGCTGGAAGATCCTCTTCGGGCTCGGCGGGCTCGGGACGCTCCTGCTCATCGTGATCATCCTGGGCATCGTCAGCGGGATCATCCCGGCCATCGTCGTCTGGCTGGGCGGCGTCATCCTGGCGAACATCGCGATCGTGCGGTTCATCGTGGCCGCCACCGCGATCCTGCTGCTCACCGTGCCGACCGCGTTCCTGATCATCTTCATGGAGCTGAAGGTGATCGCCTTCATGAACCTCCGGATCGGGCCCAACCGGGTCGGGCCGTGGGGCGCGCTCTCGTCGGTCGTGCACGGCCTGAAGGTCCTCTCGAAGGAGGACTTCACGCCGACCGGTGCGGATCCGACCGTCTTCACGCTGGCCCCGGTCGCCACGTTCGTGGGCAGCGTGATGGCCTTCATGGTGCTGCCGTTCGGGCCGGGCCTCTTCGGGGTCGACCTGAACGTCGGGCTGCTCTACTTCTTCGCCGTCGGCGGGCTCGGCGTGGTGGGGCTGCTGATGGCCGGCTGGGCGAGCTTCAACAAGTACTCGCTGCTCGGCGGCCTCCGCAGCGCCGCCCAGATGGTCAGCTACGAGATTCCCCTGACGCTCTCGGTGGTGGGGGTGCTCATGCTCGCCGGCACGATGAGCCTGAACGGGATCGTGCAGGCCCAGTCGGGCAGCTTCCTCGACTGGTTCGTGATCCGCCAGCCGCTCGCGTTCCTGGTCTTCTTCATCGCCGCGACCGCCGAGGCGAACCGCACGCCGTTCGACCTGACCGAGGCCGACAGCGAGATCGTGGCCGGTTTCGCCACCGAGTACAGCGGGATGCGCTTCGGCTTCTTCTTCTTCGCCGAGTACGTCAACGTCTTCCTGCTGTCTGGCCTGGCCGTCGTGCTGTTCTTCGGCGGCTGGACGGCGCCGATCCCCTGGCCCTGGCCGGTGCACTTCCTGCTCTCGCCGCTCGACACGCTGATCGCGCTGGTGGCCGTCCTGATCGGCCTGCCGCTGATCGGGTCGCTCCTCCTCGCGCTGCCCGTCTGGCTGGTGCGGCCGGGCATCTCGTTCGCGCGCGCGTACGGCATGTGGCTGCTGCTGTTCGTGCCCCTGGCGATCGGGCTCGTGCTGATCTACCTGCTGCTGAACCTGGACGCCCTGCTCGGCATCGTCTGGTTCTTCGCCAAGGCGTACGTGTTCGTCTTCACGTTCGTCTGGATGCGGGCAACCCTGCCGCGCATCCGCATCGACCAGCTCATGGGCCTGGCCTGGAAGTGGCTCCTGCCGGCCTCGCTGGTCAACCTGTTCCTCACCGCGCTCGCCATCCTGGTGGTCCACCCATGAGCTCCGTCCCCGGCCTGGGCATCGCGAAGGGCATGGCCCTCACGCTGCGCCGCTTCTTCGAGCCGAAGGTCACCGTCCAGTACCCCGAGCAGGCGCCGAAGATCCCGCCGCGGCACCGCGGCCGCCTCCAGCTGCTGTACGACGAGTGGGGCGCGCTGAAGTGCGAGACGTGCTTCCAGTGCGCGCAGGCCTGCCCGATCGAGTGCATCGACATGGGCGGCACGGACACCAAGGACCGGTTCCACGTCCACTGGGGTCCCCCCGAGCAGTACGCCGAGCGGCGCGAGGAGCAGGCCCTGCGCCGGTCCGGGCGGACCGTGCCGGACGCCGCCTTCCGTTCGTTCGACGCGGCCGACACGACCGCGCTCGACGCGCTCCTCGAGACGGAGGAATACGACCCGCAGCGGCTCGTCCCGATCCTGGAGGGGACGCAGGAGATCTACGGGTACATC
>JAJYDP010000640.1 GCA_021777365.1 Chloroflexota bacterium
GAGCGGCGGAATGATCACGCGGGCCGCCTGCGGCAGGACGATCCGGCGCATCGCCTGCCCGTACGTCATGCCCAGCGACTTGGCCGCCTCCATCTGACCCGGGTCGATCGAGATGATGCCGGCGCGCACGATCTCCGACATGTATGCGCCCTCGTTGGCGCCCAGCACGAAGATTCCGGCCTGGATGGCGCCCGGGATGGTGAAGCCCAGGATGGTGATCGGGTCCCACCCCCACAGGTGGACGGCCCCGACGCCGAAGTAGAAGAAGACGAGCTGGACCAGGAGCGGCGTGCCGCGGAACACCCAGATGTAGATGCTGGCGATCCAGCGGAGCGGGGCCGCCTTCGCCATCCGGGCGAGCGCGAGGAAGATCCCGAGGATGACGCCGATCGCCTGGCTGATCACCGAGATGATGACGGTCAGCTCGAGGCCGCCGATGATGAGGTGGTCGGGCGAGAAGATCGACGACGTGAACGCGTTCCAGTTGAACGTCGCGTGCGACGTCGACTGGCTGCCGCATCCCGCAACGACCAGGGCGAGCAACAGAGCCCCGGCCAGCACGACGGCTGGCCGGGGCACCGGTGAGCGACTCGAGCGGGAGGCGGAACCCTCTCCGCGTCTCATGAGGTCCTACTGCCCGATGTAGTTGAGCTTCGCGGCCATGGCCGCAGTGACGGCACCCGCCTGGTCCCCGTACTTCTTGAGGATGTTCAGGTAGGTCCCGTCGTTGATCATCGAGATCAGCGCCTGCTGGACGGCGTCACGCAGCCCGGTGTTGGCCTTGGCGACGCTGATGCCCTCGTCGGCGACGCCGAGCGTCAGGCCGGAGAGCTGGAAGAGATCCGGGTGCTGCACCGTGTAGTACCCGGCCACCGGGGAGTCGGCGAAGTACGCGTCGACCTTGCCGGTCTGCAGCGCCAGCAGCGCGTCGCTGTCCTTCGCGAACTGCACGGAGTTGATCTTGGCCTTGCCCTGGGAGACGCACCACGCAGAGAGGCCCTGGCCCTTGTAGTCGCCCGTGCCGTTCAGGTAGTCGACCTCGGTCGTGCCGGTCTCGGCGCCGATGGTCTTGCCGCAGAGGTCGGCCTGCACCTTGATGTTCTTCGGGTTGCCGGTGGCGACCACGAACGACTGGCCGGCCTGGAAGTACGGGATCATGTCGACCTGCTTGACGCGGTCGGTCGTGATGTTCTGTGCCGAGATGATGATGTCGCACTTGCCGCCCGTCAGCGCCGCGATGATCGTGTCGAAGACGGAGTTCTGGACCTCCATGGTCAGGCCCAGGCGCTTCGCGATCTCGGCTCCGATGTCGATGTCAGACCCGGTCGGGTTCCCGTTCGCGTCGAAGAACTCCTGCGGCGGATACGGGATGTCCGAGCAGATCACCAGCTTGCCGGGGAAGATCAGCTGGTTCGACGGGACGGCCGCGATCGGGCTGGCCGGAGCCGCGCTCGCCGGAGCCGCGCTGGCCGGAGCCGCGCTCGCCGGAGCTGCGCTGGCCGGGGCCGCGCTGGCCGGAGCGGCACTCGCCGGAGCCGCCGTTGCCGGCGCCGCTGTGGGTGCCGTGGTTGCGGCGCTGCTGCACGCGCCCACCAGGGTCGCGATGACCAGCAGCGTCGCGGGAACGATCGACCGCCTCATGGCGTCAACGCCTCCTCCTTGCGTAGAGTCGCCTTGCGTCGCGAAGCTCCGCGGAAGCCCCACTCCCCCGGGACCGCGGAGGGTCGCGAAGTGGCGGCATTCTACCGCGGACGACCGGCGCCATTGCCGCATCCCGGGCAGGCTCCGCGTCGCCGCCGGTCCGCAGCCGCGTCCCGACCGCCCTGCGCCGCGATGTCCTCCCTCCGGCGTGGACCCGCGACTACCATGCGCGGCATGATCGAGAACGCCGACGCCATCGTCATCGGGGCCGGGATCCACGGTGCCAGCCTCGCCTTCCACCTGGCCGAGAAGGGCCTCCGACCGCTGGTGCTCGAGCGCGGCACGCTTGCGAGCGGCGCCACGGGTCGCTCGAGCGGGCTGGTGCGCATGCACTACGACCTGGAGCCCGAGGCGCGGCTGGCCTGGGCGTCGTTCGCCTACTTCCGCGACTGGTCGACGCGCGTCGGCGGCGAGTGCGGCTTCACGCGCACCGGGTTCCTCCAGTTCTACCCTCGCGACGCGGCCGATCGCCTGCGGGCGAACGTGGCCATGCAGCAGCGGATCGGGATCCCGGCGCTCCTGGTCACCGCGGACGACGTGGCGCGCCTGGCGCCCGGGTTCCGGACGGACGACTTCGACGTGGCGGCGTACGAGCCCGAGTCCGGGTACGCGGATCCCTCCGGCACCACGGCGGCGTTCCTGGCCGCCGCGCGCGAGCGTGGTGCGCGCCTGGTCCAGGGCTGCGCGGTGACCGGGATCCGCACCGCGGGCGGCCGCGTGGCCGGCGTGGACACCACCCGGGGCGCGTTCGGGGCGCCCATCGTGGTGGATGCCGCCGGAGCCTGGGCGGCGGAGGTCGCGGCGCTCGCCGGCGTGGAGGTGCCGATCACCGTCTGGCGGCACGACACGGCCTACGTCCGGCGACCATCCGCGCTGCGCCTGGGCCACCCCACCGTGATCGACGACGGGAACGCGATGTACTTCCGGCCGGAGGGCCGGGACCTGACCCTGATCGGCCTCGAGGACGACGCCGCGATGGGCGGCGCGCCCGACGAGGATCCGCGGCCGGCCGACGGGTTCGTGGAGCGCGTGGTGGACCGGATCTGCCGGCGGATCCCGGGGATGGTGGATGCCGGCCTGCAGAGCACGCAGCGGGGACAGGACGGGATCACGCCCGACCAGCGGCCGGTCCTCGGGGCCGCGGGGCCGGAGGGGTTCTACCTGGACTGCGGGTTCAGCGGGACGGGGTTCAAGACCGGACCGGCGGTGGGAGCCTGCATGGCCGAGCTGATCGTCGACGGCCGCGCCACCACGGTCGACATCGCCCCCTTCGGTCTGGACCGGTTCCGCTCGGGGCGGCTGCTCGCGGGCGAGCACGAGGACCACGGCATCTGGCGCTGACCTCCGTGCCGGGATCCTGGCGCCGACCTCCGTGCCGGGATCCATGCGGCGCGCTACGATCCCGGCAATGCCCGCCTCGTTCCCGCGCCGCGTTCCCCTGGCCGAGCTGCACTGCCACCTCGGCGGCGCCGTCACGCCCTCGGTCATGTGGGGGATCGCCCACGCGCAGGGGATCAAGCTCCCGACCAAGGACTACTGGGAGTTCCGCGACATGATCACGGTCTCCCTCCGCCACGGGCACTCCTTCGACGGGTACCTGCAGCTCTTCCACTGGACCGAGCTCATCCAGTCGTCGCCGCTGGCCATCGAGCGCTCGGTGTACGAGGTCGTCGGCGGCGCCTACCGCAAGAACAACGTCACCACCATGGAGCTGCGCTTCAACCCCATGAAGCGCAACCGGGGGGGCGAGCAGGACCTCGACCACATCATCAGCGCCGCGATCCGGGGCATGGACCGGGCCATGCTGGAGTACCCGGTGCGCCCCGGCCTGATCTTCTGCCTGGACCGTGCGTTCCCCTACCAGCTGAACGAGATCATCGCAGAGAAGGCCATCGCCTATCTGGGGCG
>JAJYDP010000641.1 GCA_021777365.1 Chloroflexota bacterium
GTCCACGGCGGCGTGCCCATGGACCCCCAGGTCAAGGCGCTCTGGGGCGGCGTCGAGATCCTCGTGGCGACCCCGGGTCGCCTGCTCGACCACCTCGGGCAGGGGACGGTGAAGCTCGGCCAGGTGGAGGTCCTCGTCCTGGACGAGGCCGACCGCATGCTGGACATGGGCTTCATCCCGGACGTGCGGCGCATCGTCGCCCTTCTCACCTCCCGCCGGCAAACGCTGTTCTTCTCGGCAACCTTCTCCGACGAGATCCGGCGGCTGGCCCGCGAGTTCCTGCACGATCCGGAGACGGTCGAGGTGGCGCGGCGCAACAGCGTCGCCGACAACCTCACGCAGGCCCTCTACCCGGTCGACGGCACGCTCAAGGCCGACCTGCTGGTCCACCTGATCCGCCAGGAGCAGATGACGCAGGTGCTGGTCTTCACCCGGACCAAGACCGCTGCCAGCCGGCTCGCCGCCCACCTGGACCGCCGCGGCGTGCCCGCGACCGCGATCCACAGCGACCGCAGCCAGCCGGAGCGGACGCGGGCGCTCGAGGGCTTCAAGCGCGGCGACATCGCCGTCCTGGTCGCCACCGACGTCGCCTCGCGCGGGCTCGACATCGACGAGCTGCCGCACGTGGTCAACTTCGAGCTCCCCTTCGACCCGCAGGACTACATCCATCGCATCGGCCGGACCGGCCGGGCCGGCGCCAGCGGCGTGGCGATCTCGCTGGTCTCGCCCGAGGAGGTCGACCAGCTCCGGGGCGTCCAGCGGCTCCTGCGCCGCGCGATCCCGGTCCGCGTCGCGGAGGACTTCCTGCCCGGGCGTGGCCGGCCTGCATCGAACGACGGCCGCGGCGCGGCCGACGCCGACGCGGGACGCGGGTCCGGCAGCGGCCGCCGGGTCGGATACGCGCGCGGCAGGGCACCCGCGATCGCCGGTCGCTGACCCGCCACAATGTCGCCAGCGCGGCGCCGGGAGACCGCGGTGCCGTGGGTGGACCGATGACGATCGACTGGGATCCCGCAAGCCGCCAGTTCCATCTGCGGAACGCCCGGATCAGCTACGTGATCCGGGCCCTGGAGGACGGATCGCTCGGGCAGACATACGTCGGGGGCCCACTGGCCGGCGGGCGCCCGTACCGTCACCTGGACGGTGGGCCCTTCCACGGCTTCTCGAACCGTCTCGGCGAACCAGTGCGGCTCGAGTACCCCACCCCGGGGCGCGGCGACTACCGGATCCCGGCCGTGGTGGCTGAGCACCGGGACGGGTCGACGGTCCTCGACCTCGCGTACGCAGGGCACCGGGTCATGGAGGGAACGCCGCCCATTCCCGGCCTGCCCTCCACCTGCGTCGATCGCGACGAGGAGGCGCAGACGGCGGAGATCCTCCTCCGGGACGCCGCCAGCGGGATCGAGGTGACCCTCCGCTACACGATCTTCGCGGACCTCCCGGTGATCGCCCGCAGCGCACGCATCGTGAACGGCGGGCAGGCGCCGGTCCGGCTTCGCGTCGCCATGAGCGCGTCACTCGACCTTCCCGACGCCGACTGGGAGCTGCTGCAGCTGAGCGGGGCGGGGGTCCGGGAGCGGCACGTCCGGACCCGCCACCTCGAGCCCGGCCGCCAGTCGATCTCCAGCCGCCGCGGCGCCTCGGGTCACGAGCACAACCCGTTCCTGCTCCTGCGCCGGCCGGCGACCACCGAGGAGGCGGGCGAAGCCTTCGGGTTCAGCCTGGTCTATTCGGGGAACTTCCTCGCCGAGGCCGAGGTCGACGCGTTCGGGACATCCCGGGTCCGGATCGGCATCGATCCCGACGAGTTCACCTGGCTCCTGCGCCCCGGCGAGGCGTTCCAGACCCCGGAGGCGGTCCTGGCGCACTCCGAGGCGGGGCTCGGCGACCTGAGCGACACCTACCACCGGCTGTACCGGGAGCGGCTCGCCCGGGGCGCCTGGCGGGACCGCCCGCGGCCGGTCGTCATCAACAACTGGGAGGGGACCTACTTCGACTTCGACGAGGAGCGCATCGCCGAGATGGCGTCCAGCGCCGCCGGGATGGGCATCGAGCTGTTCGTCCTCGACGACGGCTGGTTCGGGCAACGGGACGCCGACACGAGCTCGCTGGGTGACTGGTTCGTGGACCGCCGCAAGCTCCCCAACGGGATCGACGGGCTGGCGCGCCGGATCGAGGCGCTGGGGATGCGGTTCGGGCTGTGGATCGAGCCGGAGATGGTCAGCGAGCGGAGTGAGCTCTTCGCCGCGCACCCGGACTGGGCGATCGGCGTTCCCGGCAGGACGCGCACCGAGGGCCGCAACCAGTACGTGCTCGACATGTCGCGTCCGGAGATCGTGGACCACCTCCACGAGACGCTCGCCCGGCTCCTGCGCAGCGCGCCCATCTCCTACGTCAAGTGGGACATGAACCGGAACATCACCGAGCCGTACAGCGTCGCGCTCCCGCCCGACCGGCAGGGCGAGTTCTTCCACCGGTACATCCTGGGCGTGTACGAGCTGTACGAGCGCCTGACGTCGGCCTTCCCGGACATCCTCTTCGAGTCCTGCGCCGGCGGCGGCGGGCGGTTCGACCCGGGCCTGCTGGCCTACGCGCCCCAGGCCTGGACCAGCGACGACACCGACGCGGTCGAGCGACTGCGGATCCAGTGGGGCACCTCGCTGTGCTATCCGCTGAGCTCCATGGCCGCCCACGTGTCCGCGGTGCCGAACCACCAGACCGGGCGCGTCACGCCGCTCGCCACGCGGGCCGCCGTGGCCTTCTTCGGCGTCTTCGGCTACGAGCTGGACCCGACCGCTCTGTCACCCGCCGAGCGCCGCGAGGTGTCCGACCAGGTGGCGTTCTACCTGCGGCACCGCGACCTGCTCCAGCGGGGGCGCTTCGTGCGCCTGCGGAGCCCGTTCGAGGGCGACGGGAACGAGACGGCCTGGATGGTCGTCTCGGACGACCGGCTGGCCGCCGTCGTCGGCCACTACACGGTCCTGTACACGCCGAACCCCGGCCCGGCCCGGCTCCGGCTGCGGGGCCTCGACCCGGCGGCCTCGTACCGGGTGTCCGCCTGGCCGCAGAGCAACGACACGGCCGCCGGGTCGAACTCGATCGTGCGGGGCGGCGACGACCTGGTGCGGGCCGGGCTGCTGCTCGACGGCGATCGCCGGGAGGCCGCCGACCGCGGCGACTTCCGGGCGCGCCTGTTCGTGCTCGAGGCGGTGGATCCCTCCCAGGGCTGACCCGCGACCGGGCCGCCGGGACGGCGGTTCGGGCAGGGGGTACCCGCCGGCTGGGGTCGGCCTCGCGGCACACGCACTGAGGGCCGGCCCCGCGTGGAACCGGCCCTCGGCGACGACGACGCCCGGCTCGACCCGGGCCGTTGACGATGAGGTCAGCCCGGCAGGACCTCCGAGCCCCACGCCTCGTTGATGACGGCGCGCGCCGAGCCGTAGAAGGCCGCGATCGCCGTCAGGATCCCGATGTACCCGCCGATCTGGGTCAGGCCGCTGCCGGCGCCGGCCCCGTTGAAGGCGCCGAGGGCCAGCACGACGAACGTGATCCAGAGGAGCAGGAAGATGACCATGGTGACCCGGGCGAGCTTCAGCGTGGCAACC
>JAJYDP010000642.1 GCA_021777365.1 Chloroflexota bacterium
TCATGAGCCGGTCCAGGTCGCCGCCCCGCCACCGCGGCACCAGGTCGAGCCGCACGTCCAGCGCGGCGCCCACTGCTCGCAGGCTGTCGACGGAGAGCGGCCCCAGGTGGCCTCGCTCGATCCGCGAGACCTTCGTCTGCGAGACTCCGGCATCGCGCGCCAGGTCCGACTGGCGCCAGTTGCGACGAAGTCGGAGCGCGCGGATGGTCGCCCCGACCCGTTGATCGTCCACGGCCGGATTGTCGAGTGGCCGGCTTACGTGCGCGTTCGCGGGCGCTTGTCGGCGGATTGGCGGGCGATTGCCGCCGGATTGCGCGGCGCGGGCGGGCGCGATCGGGCGCGGCCGGACACGGTCACACCGCCGGACACGGTCACGTGGCTCGCGGCAGGCGACGGACGGTTGGCGGACGCCCATCGTCATGTACACTCCATGCACCGGGAGGTGTACTGTTGCAGGTCGGCGTCAAAGAGCTTCGCGAGCATCTGGCCGACTGGCTGGACGCTGTCCAGCGCGGCGAAGAGATCACCGTGACTGAGCGCGGCAAGCCGGTCGCGCGGCTCGTTCGCGCGTCCGGGCCCAGCGCCTACGAGCGGTTGGTGGCCCAGGGAGTGATCACGCCGGCGAAGCGTCCCCGCAGGCCGGACAGCGCCCACATTCACGTGACCGGTCAAGGCTCGGTGTCGGACATCGTGATCGAGCAACGGCGGTGACGGCCTACTTCGACACCTCGGCCCTCGTGAAGCTGTTCATGACCGAAGCCGGTTCGGACCTCGCCAGAGCGATGTGGAACTCCACGGAGATCCTGGCCACCAGCCGCGTGACCTATGTCGAAGCTCGCGCCGCGCTCGCGGCCGCGCGCCGGGCGGGGCGCCTTCCCGGGGCCGAGCAGGAAGACAGCAGGCGAGCGCTCGATGATCGCTTCCAGGAACTGGAGGTGGTCGAGGTGACACCCGAGATCGCACAGTCCGCGGGTGACCTCGCCGAGGAACACGGCTTGCGTGGATACGACGCAATCCACCTCGCGTCGTCGCTGACGCTCGACCCGGAGGACACCGTGCTCGTGACCTGGGATCGGGAGCTGGCATTGGCAGCGTACGCGTCGGGTCTTGACCTGGCCGGGATCTCGCTGGAATGAGCACCGCCCGCTGGATCCAGGAGTGCGGCCAAACGCGTTGCCCGCAGCGCAAGATAACGCAGACTATGATAACGGGCGTTATCTAGGTCGACCGCCGGACGGCAGCCGCGGCCTTCGGCGGTCGCGAAGCTGATGGGAACGGACACTCGCAGAGGCCGCTGACACGTGTTCGTGGATCGCGACGCAGAGCTCGCGTCGCTGGAGGAGCTGTGGGGCCTGCGGCAGCAGCTCGTGTTGCTCTGGGGACGGCGCCGCGTCGGCAAGACCACGCTGCTGCAGCGGTTCGCCGAAGGCAAGCCCGCCATCTTCTACCAGGCCGATCGCGGGACGCCGACCGAACAGCTGGCGAGCCTCACCGCTCGCGTCCTGGCCTATCGGGTCGACCGACTGCTGGTGGACGCACCGCTGGCGAACTGGAACCAGGCCCTCTCGTACCTCCTGCAGCTGGCGCGCCAGGCACGGCAGGAGGGGCACCCGCTGCTGGTGGTGATCGACGAGTACCCCTACCTGGCGGAATCCGATCTGGCCCTGCCCTCCCGGATCCAGGCCTTCCTGGAGGACGTGCGGTCCGAGGATCTGCCCCTCTTCCTTGTGCTGTCCGGAAGCCAGGTCGGCATGTTCGAGCGCCACGTGCTGCTGGGGCCGCTCTACGGCCGGCGGACCTGGGGCGAGCAGCTGGCCCCGTTGGGGTACCGCGATGCCGGGGCGTTCTTCCCGGCGTGGAACAACCAGGATCGTCTGCGCGCGTATGCGGTCCTGGGCGGCATCCCGTACTACCTGGAGCAGTTCGATCCCGAGCGCGGGCTGCACTGGAACCTCGAGAATCGGATCCTCCGCAAGGGGTCGGTGCTGTACGACGAGGCCGAGCTCCTGATCCGCGAGGAGCTGGGGTCGGCCGCCCCCACCTACCTCTCGATCGTGGCGGCAATCGCGTCCGGCGCCACCCGGCAGGCCGACATCGCCAGCCGGATCGGACAGCCCAGCTCATCGCTGCCCCCGTACCTGGCCGAGCTCCGGAACCTCCACATCCTGGAGCACGCCCGGCCGATCGCGGCGGCGAGCGGCTCCCGGGCAGGCATCTGGAAGCTCGCTGACGGCTACCTGCGCTTCTGGTTCAGGTTCGTCAGGGCCAACCGCACCGACCTCGAGGCCCGGCGCTTCGAGGCGGTCTTCCGCGAACGGGTACGGCCGCAGCTGGATCACTTCGTGAGCCAGCCGGCGTTCGAGGAGGTCTGCCGGAGCTACGTCCGCCGGTCATCGGGCGTAGATCCCGACCTGCCGGCTCGGGGCGAGGTCGGGTCGTGGTGGGGTCCGGTGCCCGACCCATCGTATCCGGGGACCCGACGCGTGGCGCAGGCGGAGTCGGACGTGGTGGTGCTCGACCAGGGTCGCCTGCTCCTCGCCGGCAAATGCAAGTGGCAGAGGGAGCCTGCCGGCCTGGACACCCTGGCCCAGCTGGAACGGACCGTTCCCCACATCCCGGGATTCGACGCGGAGGCGACTCGCCTGGCGATCTTCAGCCGGGAGGGGTTCACGAACGAGCTCCGCGCCGCGGCCACGGCGCGATCGATCGTGCTTCGGTCGGCGGACGACCTGTACGCGAGCTGAGCGATGATCGGAGCGCGGGCTACGTCAGGTGAGCCGGCCCGGGAGCGGACCCCGGCCGCTGCATTCGGACGGCACTCACGCGCCTCCATCGCCGCGGTCCCGATCGGGCTGTTCCTGCTCGCCCTGGCGATCCGGGCCGTGCTGGCGGCCCTCACGCCCGACCCCGCCTACCCCGACTCGGCGTACTACGTGGACATCGCCCGCAACCTGGCGGCGGGCAAGGGGTTCACCGAGAACTTCCTCTGGACGTTCATCGACGTGGGCGGGCGGATCCCGGCCAACCCGCACCTGCCGGTGCCGAGCAACGCGCACTGGGCGCCGCTCGCCTCGATGGTCCAGGTGCCCTTCATCTGGCTGTTGGGCCCGACCCAGCTCGCCTCGCTGCTGCCGTTCGTGCTGGTGGGCGCGCTGGCCGCGCCGCTCGGCTGGGCGATCGCGCGGGACGCCGGGTCGCCGACGCTGGTGCAGATCGGCTCGGGGATCCTGGGTGCGGTGCCCGGGCTGACCACGGTCTTCATGGCGCAGCCGGACAACTTCGCGCTGACCATGGTGCTGGGCGGCGCCGCGCTATGGCTGACGTCCCGCGGCCTGCGGGGGCACGCGCGCTCGTTCGTGGCCGCCGGGCTGCTGATCGGGCTGGCGACGCTGGCGCGCACCGACGGGGTGTTGCTGGCGGCTGCCCCTGCCGCGGCCTTCGCGTGGGACCGCTGGCGGGCATGGCGCGGGCGAGCTGAGCCGGCCATCCCGTTCGCCGCCGCCGTCGGGTGCGCGCTCGCCTTCCTGGTGGTGGTCGGGCCGTGGTGGATCCGCCAGCTCGCCGTCTTCGGCAGCATCTCGCCCTCGAGCGGCTACGGGATCCT
>JAJYDP010000643.1 GCA_021777365.1 Chloroflexota bacterium
TTCTTCGGGGGGTTCGCGGGCGTCTCGATCTTCGGGCCGATGGTCCCGAAGTTCACCGACCTGCTCGGCCTCAGCCCGTTCGAGGCCGCCCTGCTGGCGGCGATCCCCGCGCTGACCGGCTCGCTCCTCCGGATCCCCTTCGGGGCGGCGGTCGACCGGGCGGGTGGGAGGAGGCCGTTCCTCGGCCTCCTCGTGCTGGCCAACCTGGGCGTGGCTGGGCTGCTGTGGCTGCTCGCCAGCGCCTATCCGGAGCGCATGGCCGGCACCTACCCGCTCCTGCTCGCCCTCGGCGCCCTCATCGGCTGCGGGATCGCGACATTCTCGGTGGGGATCGCGCAGGTCTCGTACTGGTTCCCCAGGCAGGACCAGGGCGGTGCGCTCGGCGTCTACGCCGGGCTGGGCAACACCAGCCCCGGCCTGTCGACGATGGTCCTGCCGATCGCCGTCGGCTCCCTCGGCATGCTGGGCGCGTACAGCATCTGGTTCGGCATCCTGCTGGCGGTCACGATCGTGTACGCGCTGGCCATCCGGGACGCGCCCTGGTTCCAGCTCCGGTCGCGCGGGCTGTCCGTCGACGCCGCCCGGCTGGTCGATCTCGGCGGAAGCGAGCTGGCACCGAGCGGGAGCGCGCTCGCCGGACTTCGCCGTGCGGCGACGATCCCGGCAACGTGGGCCCTCGTCTTCTTCTACTTCCTCTCGTTCGGCGGCTTCCTCGCCTTCACCGCATGGCTGCCCACGTTCTGGCACGCGATGTACGGCTCCTCGCTCCGGGACGCGGGCGTGCTGACGGCGGTCTTCTCCCTGGTGAGCGCGTTCATCCGGGTGCCCGGGGGACTGCTGTCGGATCGCGTCACGATCCGTTTCGCGCTGCCGCTGAACTTCGTGCTGATGCTGGCCGGCACGCTGGTGCTCGCGTTCTCGGACGTGTTCTGGCTCTCGCTGGCGGCGACCGCCGCGGTCGGGCTCGGCATGGGGCTGCAGAACGCCATCGTGTTCAAGCTGCTCCCCACGTACGTGCCGGGTGCCGTGGGCGGCGCCTCCGGCTGGGTCGGCGGCCTGGGTGCCCTCGGCGGGTTCGTCATCCCTCCGATCATGGGCGTCGGTACGAGCCTCGCCGGTGGCTCTGCGGCCTACGCACTCGGGTTCCTTCCGTTCGCCGGGCTCATCGTCCTCGCGTTCCCGATCGTCTGGTGGCTGAGCCGCTGGAGCGCCCGCCGGCACGACGTGGCCACCCCGGCACCCGCCTCCGGGATCGGGCCGGGGAGCGTTCCCGCGTGAGCGTCCGGCGAGACGCGGCCACCGCGAACCGCGCGCCCCGGGCGGCCCGACCGGCACGGGGCATCCGATTGTGAGCGCGGCGACACCGGGCGCGCTGGCGCGGCGTGGCGCGCGGGTGCGCTGGATGCCCCGGCAGCACGGTGCCTGGGCGATGCTCGCGGTCCCCCTCCTGCTCGGGGTTGCTGCCAGCCGCCCGAGTCCCTGGCAGGCGGTGCTGTCCGTGACTGCCATCAGCGGCTACCTGGCCTCGAGTGCCGCTCTCGACTGGATCCGCGCTCGCCGGCGGGTCTACCTCGAGCCGGCCGCGGTGTTCGGCACTGTCTTCGCGGTAACCGGATGCGCCCTGCTCGCCGCGTTCCCCAAGCTGGTCGCGGTCGCCGGCGTAGTGGGCCTCGCCGCCGCCCTCGCCGGTTGGGTGGCCATGGCGGGCCATCCGCGCAGCCTGGTCGCGGGCCTCGCCCAGGTGGCCCAGGCGGTCGCGCTCGTCCCGGCCGCGGCGGTGGTGGCGGGTCCCGTCGACGGATCGACGGTCGCTCGGGCCGCCCTCGTGGCCGGCCTGTACCTCGTGAGCTCGGTGCTCGTGGTCCGCTCGATGATCCGCGAGCGGGGCAACCGCAGGTTCCTCGCCGCGTCGATCGGCTATCACGCGGTGGTCGTGGCGGTCGAGGCCTGGATGCTGCCCTGGGTCTACGCGCTGCTGGCGCTGGGGCTCACGCTCCGGGCGGCCGCGCTCCCGGCGCTGCAGGTGCGCCTTGAGGGTGGGGCACGACGCCTGCGCCCGATCCACCTGGGGCTCGTGGAGGCCGCCTCAGCGGCGCTGCTGCTGCTGGTGACCTTCCTCGTGCGGTTCTGACCAGGGCGGGTCAGCTGTCCGCCGTGTCGGGAGGCTCCCGTTCATGGTTCCGGGACCGCAGGGCGCCCAGCGGTCCGCGCAGCCCTGACGAGTCGCGCGCCTCCTACGACCGTTCGGCGCCGACCGCCTCGCCGTCGATCAGGCGCAGCAGCTCGATCGCGTCCGAAAGGTGGCCGTTGAAGATCCGTCGGGCGACATCGAGCAGCTCGAAGAGATCGGGGTCGCGCACCGTGTAGATCACCGTGGTGCCGCGGCGCTCGGTGCCTACGATGTCACGACCGCGCAGCACCGCCAGCTGCTGCGAGATCGAGGAGGCCGGCGCGCCGATCGCCGCCTGGAGCTGCCCGACGCTCCGGGGCCCCCCGCGCAGGAGCTCGAGGATCTGGATGCGCATGGGATGGGCCAGCGCCTTGAAGAACTCGGCCTTGAACCGCTGGAGGCTCGCGGGGTCGTCACTGCGCACGATGCGGGGCATCGCCGAACACTACCCGGCCGGTCCGACCAGCGCAACTGCTGCATATGGCGGAATACGGAACATACGGACTACCATAGGGGAGGCCCGGGGCACGACCGGTTCGCCGCTCCCGTCACCACCCGTGACGCCGGCGGCGCTTTTCGCGCGTACCATGCCTGGCAGTTCATCGGGAGGACCGCATGCCGCTCGCCGCGCTCCTGGCGGAAGCCGCCGTGGCGCCACCCGATCGACGCATCGAGTGGCGCGACCGGATTGCCCCCTTCGGCCGGCGGGCGATCGAGGGTGTGGAGCCCTGGCTGGCGGACGGCGCGCTTGCTGCGTTCGCGATCCGGGTCATCTGGCGGGTCGGCGAGCAGGGCGAACCGGCGGCCGCGGCCAAGGTGCTGCGGGCGGCCCGAAGCCGGTTGCCGGCCCACCTCCAGGGCGACGTCGACTGGGCCCTTCGAGCGCTCGGCCCCGCGGTGCGCCAGGCGGCCGTGCCGCCGGCGGGCGCACCGGGAGTGTCGGCGCCCCGCGCTCGGACGCGGCGGATGTAACCGCCTCGGGTGACGCCGTGGACGCGGCCGGCGTCCGATCATCCGTGGCCTACCACGCGTCCGGCGTGACCTGGGGTCTGGTGCCGGCACCACGCAGCTGCGTCGCGATACGCAGACTCATGTCTCATCGTACCTACTCCTCACGCTACAATACGTTCATGGGCAGCCGAGTAGGAGAGCGCGGGCAGATCACCATCGAGAAGTCGATCCGCGAGGAGCTGGGTATCCACGCGGGCGACGAGGCGGTCCAGCGGATCGAGGATGGCCGGGTCGTCGTGGAGATCGTCCCCGCACGCCACCGCCGGTCGCTCGCAGGCATCCTCGCCGGTGCGGCCACGCGCCATCCACCGGACGAAGCGTGGGAGGCCCTGCGCGTGGCCGCGGCAGCCACCCCGGATCCTGACCGCTCGGACCTTCCCTGGCCGCCGAACGCCGACGGGGAAGGGGAGGG
>JAJYDP010000644.1 GCA_021777365.1 Chloroflexota bacterium
AGATCGGTGGCCTCGATGGCGTAGAAGCCGTGGGCCACGCCCGCCGGGATCGTCACCCACTCGTCCGGCCCGAGCACGCGGGTCTCGACCCGGACCGCGGCCCGCTCGCGGTGGGTCCCCGACCCGAGTTCGCGGCGGGCGGCGTCCCCTGTGGCCGCCTCCTCCGCAATCGCTTCGCCCAGGAGCGGGCGCACGTCCACGAGGGCGACGAAGACACGCCCGGACGCCACGGTCCATCGATCCAGCTGGCGACGGTGGTAGTGGAGCCCGCGCAGCACGCGTGCCTGGCTGGTCGAGAGATTGGCCTGCACGAAGCGGTCGTCAGACCAGCTGGCGCGCCACAGCTCGCGGAAGGCGCCGCGCTCATCGGCGTGGACCGCCAGTCGGCCCCAGGTCACGCCGTCGAGCTGCCCCGGTTGCGCGAGCCCGGGCGCCGCCACCGAGCCCGGTGCGACGTGGCCGATCGTCGTCCCGTGTCGTTCGGCCGTCGTGCCATGGCCGCCGGTCACCTCATGTCGGCTGCTCGTTCCGTGCCGGCCGGCTGCATCATGACGTTCCCTGGTCATCCCGTTCCTCTCGCCCCCTCTCGTGGACCGCGCCCTCAGATTCCGTGGCCGACGCCGAGCCCGTGGCCGGCTGCGATGCCACGGCCGACGCCGAGCCCGCGGCCGGCTTCGATGCCACGGCCGAGCCCGTGGCCGGTTTCGGGCCCGATCCCGCGGCCGGCTTCGCCGCTATTGAACGCCAGCAGGGCCGCACACGCGAGGCCGCTTGCGCGCGCTGCCGTGACGGCCCGCAGACCGCGTGGATTCGTGCGCACCTCGTGGCGTGAGCGATCCATCGACACGAAGATCGCAGCTCCGCGACGCCTCTGGCATCTCTCGATAGCCGAGCGGCTGCGTAAGGCCCGGGTGGCGTGCAATAGCGGACTGCCGGGGCGGGGAGCGGCCTCGAAGCGCTCTAATGCCCGCGCCGTGTGCGACAGCGAACTTCCGGGGCGGGGAGCGGCCTCGAAGCGCTCGAATGCCCGCGCCGTGTGCATCAGCGGACTTCCGGGGTGGGGAGCGGCCCGGCAGTGCTGGATTGCGCCTGGAGATCGCCCGCGAGCGCGCGGTAGCGCGGCAGTTCGTCCGCCAGCGCCGAGCGCCAGTCGCGCAGGAAGATCCCGAGGACCGCAGCGCGGCCGGTGGCGAGCACGCCCCACGGGGGCGGAGTCGAGGCGCGCTCCCAGGTCGAGCCCGGCACGCGCTCGATCGGGACGCGGAGCCCGGCGTCGCGCAGCACGGCCTCGGCCCACTCCGCCCGCGACGCGAAGCCGGCGTTCACCAGGTGGAAGACGCCGCTCGCGGGCCGGGCGCGCACGAGCGCGACGATCGCCGACGCCAGGTCCGCGGCCCGGGTCGGCGAGCCGATCTCGTCGGCGACGAGGCGCAGGGTGCTGCCCTCGACCGAGGCCCGCACCGCCGCCGCAACGATCCTGGCCGGGAAGTCGGCGCCGGGCGGCCCGTAGAGCCAGGCGGTGCGCACGACCCAGGCGCGCCCCTCCGGGCGCGGCTGGGTGTCCCCGACCCAGGCGCGCGGCTCCGGGCGCGGCTGGGTGTCCGCGACCCAGGCGCGCGGCGCAGGGCCGGCCATGGGCCCCTGCTCGCCGGCGCCCCCCGCCCGCCCGCCGTCCGCCGAGGGCGTGCCGGCCATCGCCCCTGCACCGTCCACCTGCCCGTCCCCGGCGAGCACCGCCTCCTCGCCCGCCAGCTTGCTCCGGCCGTAGGGGTTCGCCGGGGCGACCGGGTCGTCCTCCGCGTATGGGCGCCGGTCGGTCCGCCGGCCGTCGAAGACCTCGTTGGTGGAGACGTACAGGAGGTCGGCGCCGGCCTCGCGGCAGGCCCGGGCGAGCGCCGCGGTCGACTCGCCGTTCCGGCGCATCGCCAGCTCCGGGTCGCGCGCGCAGCCATCGACGTCGGTCCAGGCGGCCGCGTGCAGCACGAGGTCGGGTCGGCGGTCGCGCACGAGGCGCCCGAGGGTGTCGGGCCGGTCCAGGTCGAGGTTCGGGCGCGACCAGCCCTCGACCGAGACGGCGCGGGCCAGCGGTGCCTCGCGCATCAGCGCGGTCACCAGCGCGCTGCCCAGCCGCCCGCCCGCCCCGGTGACGGCGATCCTCATGGCGTGGCGGCGTCGGGCCTCACGGCGTCCCCGGCTCGTGCGGGGTGCTGCCGGCCAGCCGCGCGCCGTACTGCCGCGCGTAGTAGCCGCGCCACTCTCCGGCCTTGAGCGGGCGCCACCACTCGGGGTGCTCGCGGTACCAGCGCACGGTGGCGGCGAGCCCGTCCTCCATGGGGACCTGCGCCGACCAGCCGATGGCCGCGATCCGCGCGCCGTCCACGTGGTAGCGGCGGTCGTGGCCGGGCCGATCGGCCACGTGGCGGATCAGCGCCTCGGAACGCCCGAGCTCGGCCAGGATCCGGCGCGTGAGCTCGAGGTTGGGGAGCTCGACCGCGCCGGGGACGTTGTAGACGCCGCCCTTCTCGCCCCGGCGCAGCACCAGCCCGATCGCGGCGGCGTGGTCGTCCACGTGGAGCCAGTCGCGCCGCTGCAGGCCGTCGCCGTAGAGCGGCAGGGCGAGCTCGTCGATGGCGTTGGTGACGAAGAGCGGGACCACCTTCTCGGGGTACTGGTAGGGCCCGTAGGTGTTGGCGCCCCGGGTGATCACCGCGTCGATGCCGTGCGTGACCACGTAGCTCTGCACGAGCAGGTCGCCCGCCGCCTTGGCGGCCGCGTACGGGCTGCGCGGGCGCAGGGGATCGTCCTCGGTGCTGGCGCCCTCCGGGACCTCGCCGTAGACCTCGTCGGTGGAGACCTGCAGGAAGCGGACCGGGTGGTCGGCGCGCCGCACGGCCTCGAGGAGCACGTGGACGCCGATGACCCCGGTGCGCAGGAACGCGGTGGGATCCTGGATGCTGCGATCGACGTGCGACTCGGCGGCGAAGTTGACGACCGCGTCGGCGGCGGCGACGAGCGGGGCGACGGCGAGGGGGTCGGCGATGTCCCCGACGACGAGCCGGAAGCGGCGGGCCTGGCCGGGATCGGCCTCGCAGGGGGCCAGGTTGGCGGGATTGCCGGCGTAGGTCAGCTTGTCGAGGACCGTGACGGTGACCTCGGGGTCGGCGCGCAGCAGGTTGCGCACGAAGGCGCTGCCGATGAACCCGGCGCCGCCGGTGACGAGGATCGAGCGGAAGACGCGATCCCCGGACCGGGCGCGGCGCGCGGCCGGGTGGGGCCGGATCCGGATGTGCGGCGTGGCGGCGTCGGCGTCGGCGTCGCGGGCCGACGCGGAGAGGGTGCGGGTCGCGGGCCGCGCGGGAGAGAGCACGCGGCCGTTGGTGTCGGCGCCGGGGTTCACCGCGGGCCGTCCGCGCCGAGCGGGGGCCCCAGCACGCCCGCCGCGGCATCGTCCGCCGCGAGGCGGGCCGCCGCCATCAGCGAGTCGACCGTCCCGGCATCGGTCCAGCGCCCCTCGTATCGGCGCCAGAAGAGGCCGCCCGCGTGCAGGTAGTGGTTCAGCACGTCGGTGATCTCGAACTCGCCCCGCGCGGAG